>JBCCRV010000193.1:0-10952 GCA_039201085.1 Myxococcota bacterium
ATTGATTTCAGTTGGTCAGAAGGAGGGCCGAGCTTTCGCTTCACCAGGTACAAAGGCGAGGAACATGATTGGGACGACAAGACGGGCCGTCGCCGGATGCGCATTCTCACCAAAGGGCGACTGTGCTGGGATTCGGAACGCTCGTATATCGCTCAACTAGAAGAAAGATGGATGTCGTTGGATGAACTTCGCTCAAGAATGCGAACATCATGATGACCCCGCTCAGCCCGTGCAGAAGAGCTCGCGGCAGAAGCCGTCGGGGCCGCAGTCTTGGCCCAAGGGGCAGCGTACGCCCGGAAAGTCGCAGCGGCCAAAACCTTCGTAGCAGCGCTCCGTTTCAATGCAGCCGCGAACGGGATCGAACTCCTGCGGTCCGGGGCAGTTGCACGCGGAGGCGGCGCAAAGGAGGGGCGAAGGCACGCCGCAGGTCGATGACTCGCAAAACGTGGCCCACTCGCCGCCCGTCAGCGTGCAAAGCTCCGCCTGGGGAGGCATGCCTTCCGTGCATCCCGGGTCCGGCATGCAGCCCACGCCGGAAACGAAGTTTGCGTTCGGACCGCAGTCGCAGCTCGGTCCCTCGCAGGCGCGGCAGTTCCCGTTGACGCCGCACGCAAAGCCGCAGTCGCACTCGCCCCAGAAGCGCCAGCTACCGCCCGTCGCGCGGCAGACCGCGGGGTTGCAGGTCGCGTAGGCTTCTTCGCACAGGAGTTCGGTTGCAAACACCGCGTCGCAATCGGAGCCCACGCAGCCTTCCTCGCGTCCGCCATCTTGGCCGCAGCCGAGCATGCGGCATTTCGAACCGTCCCAGTACCAGCCGGGCGGTGGGCCATCGTCCGTGCACGCAGGTCCGCTGCATGCGGACGGCCGAACGTCCTGCGCTTCGCACCCGAGGGGCTCGGTGCCTCCGTCGGCGCCCAAGTCTGGCGCGCTGAGGTCTGGGGCCGTCAAATCCGGTGCTCCGTCATCGAACGTCTGCTCATCACGGATGCCAAAGTCGATGGGGTTGGGCAGCATGCCTCCATCGGGAGAGTCCCCGCCGGGCATGCCGCCGCTGTTGAAGCACCCGCCCAAGAGCAGGATTGCGCCAAGGGTGATCAAAGAAGCGTTGAAGCGCCGTGCTGCTGTGCCGTGGTGTGTCATTCGCATTCGCCTCGAGCGAAGTATGCATTCGCCGTGCCGCCCGCACGTTGCGGGGCCGAGCGCGGAGCGCCACGCTCCCACAGGCCATGGACTCGCTTCGCATTTCGGAGATCTTCGTCTCGATTCAGGGCGAAGGTCTGCTCACAGGGACGCCCAGCGTCTTCGTGCGCACGAGCGGCTGCAACCTGCGCTGCCGATGGTGCGACACGCCGGAAACGTCCTGGTCGCCGGAGGGCGAGCATCGATCGCTTTCGGACATCGTAAGAGAGGTGCGCGCGACGGGCGTGAAGCACGTGGTCCTAACGGGCGGCGAACCGCTGCTCGACGGAGCAATGCTTCCGCTCGCACGGGCGCTACGGACGCAGGGACTTCATCTCACCGTGGAAACGGCGGCGACGTACCTTCCGAAGGCCTTCGAGGATGGCCTCTTTGATCTCGCTTCGATCAGTCCGAAGCTCGCCGGTTCGACGCCCGTCGGAACGCGCTTTGCGACGGTGCACGACGCCCGGCGCCACCGGCCGGACGTCATACGCCGCCTCATGAAGGGCGACTACCAGCTCAAGTTCGTGCCGTCGACGCCCGACGACCTCGACGAGATCGATGCCATCGTCAACGAGGTCGGTGCCGCGCGCGAACGGGTGCTGCTCATGCCCGAAGGCGTCGACGTGCCGGCCCTCGACCGCGCCGCCGAATGGCTGGTGGATGCGTGCGTCGCGCGCGGCTACCGCTTCTGCGACCGCCTGCACATCCGTCTCTTTGGCCATACGCGCGGCACGTAGCGCAAATCTAGTCCGTTTCGGGGCAGCGCTCCGTGGCGTAGCGACGCCGCACCCAACCGGCCACGGGGCCTTCGAGCTCGAGCCAGCTCTGCCGTTTGGAGAGCACCTCCAGTCGGCGATCGTGCGCGATCTCTCCCACGATCATCGCGTCGTCGCGCGGCCTCGCGTACACGTCGATCTCCTCGCCGGGCGCGCGAATGCGGTATTCGCAGCGGGGGTCAAAGTCGAGGCGCGCGCGGCTTGGTGTCGGGGGCGGGGGCTCTTCCCACGCCTTGCTCACCAGGATCCACGTGACGCCACCGGCGAGCACGACCGCCGTGAGCACGCCGAGCCAGACGTTTCGCGAGGCTTCGCCCCGAACGCTCATTCGGGGCCGCGCTCGAGCTTTCGGTAGCGCAGCGGCTCCGCCACGTTCTTCACCTCGGCTTGAAGCTCGGGACCGAAGCGCGTGCCCTCTTTCTCGCCCAGGGCGCTTACGAACGCTTCTGAACAGAGGATCTCGTCGCAGTTTGCGACGCCCTGCAGACGCGCGACGTTGTTCATGCCCGACGAAAATCCCGTGAAGTCTTCGTTCGGGCCGAAGCGGCCCACGCACAGGCGCGCGTAGCCGAGACCCGTCGCCACGCCGATGGGCGGCTGCAGGCCCTTGAGTTCGGGAAGGATCGCGCCCGTGTTGTACTCGGCCGTCAGCGCGCGAATGCGGTGCGCGGCGGCGGCGGCGCCCCAGCAGGCTTCTTCGGCGGACATCTCGTGAAAGGGCGGTCCCCAAAGGCCAATGATGCAATCGCCGACCATCTTGTCGAAGCAGCCGCCCGTTTCCCACACGATCTCGACGACGCGCCGGCTCCAGCCGTCGATGAGCTCGCCGATGCGGCGCGGCTCCTTAAGCACCTGTTCGGAGATGCGCGTGAACCCTGAGATATCCGCAAAGAGAATGGCTACCTCTTCGACGCGCGGCGAAAGGTGGCGCTCCGCGTAATCCGCGTCGTCGAGCAGCCGCCGCGCGACGGGCGCGGGAAAGGTCAGCCGCAGCGTATGCCATTCGCGGTTGAAGTCGACGACGCGCTGCCGCAGGTAGTCGGCGAACCGTTCGAGGATGTCGCGGTCGTACGTGTTGAACTCGCCGCTTTTGCTCGTGACGCAGAGCCGTCCGATCACGTGCGCATTTTGCAGCCCGCTGATGAGCACTTCTTCGCGGCTTCGCTCGAGCCCAAAGCGCTCGACGAGTGCACGGCTTTCGCCCTGAATCAGTCGACCGGCGTGGCCGCGAATGAAGTCGTCGACCTCCATGTCCGGACGCGAAGAGTCGTGCGTGAGCGCGCCGTTCTGCACGATCTTGTAGTGCAGGCTCGTGCCGGCGCGGTCGCTGTGGTGCCGAAGGGCGAGCAGGAGGTCGTCGTAGGGCACGGCTTCCCGGAGCACTTCAAGGGCCTTCGTGATGCCCTCTTCCAACACCGGCGCGCGCAGCGCTTCGCTTAGCGCCCGCATCGTTTGCGCCTTGCGGCGCGCGCGTGCGATCGACGCGAGGTAGTTGTCGAGCTCCTCACACCAGGTGTTGAGCAGATCGGCCGCGAGGCCGCAGCGTCGCGGATCGATCGCTTCCGTGAAAACGAGCGATGCGGCACCAAAAATCTCGCCCGCGACGTCCAGGGGCTGGCCGACCAAGAAGAGTTCGCCCTGTTGGCGCTGCACGCGGTTGCCGTCCGACGTAGCCCGCCACACGTCTTCCATGTCGCCGGTGATCTCCGGTCCGTAGCGAAAGTCGCGCATGCGCAGCTCTTCGTCGTAGGTGCGAAGCCACACGGCGGCGGCGCCCGTGTGCGCGGCGAGAAGGGGAAGCATGCTGCGAAGCGTGGCATCGAGTGCGAGGCGGTCCCGCAGCGCGAGCTCAAGGGTTTCGTCGGCGGCTTCGTTGAGGCGCGCCTGCGCTTCTAGCGTTTGCAGACGGGCGCTTTCCGAGGGCGGTTCGCTCACGTGGCGGTCTCCTGCTCGAGGCGTTGAAAGTGCGGCTGGGCGGCGGGGTGACTGCGCAGGCGGTCGCAAAGCAGGCGCGCCGATTCGAGCATGCGTTGCTCTTGGGCACCGACGAGCGAGCCGGCTTCGCCGAGGCGCGCCTCGAAGGAGGCGCGCTTTTCCGCGTACTCGTTTTCCGTTCGCGCGAGCTGGCCCCGCAGGGCTTTCACCTGAAACTCGAGGTCACGCACCGCTTCGTGGCGGCCCTCGAGCCAGCGGCGCGCCTTTTCCGCAGCGCCGTTCGAGAGCTCCCAGCGCTCGATGGCCTCGGCCACGTCGCGAAGCGCCTTGGCCATGCCCGCCGTGGGCTCGCGCAGGCGCCGGTAGCCGCCGCCGGCTTCGAGACGCCCATGGGCCTGTTCGTAGGCGAGAAGCGCGTTCGCTTCGGCATCGAGGTAGGGCTTCACTTCCGATTCGGCGCTGCGCACGTTTTCACGGGCCGCCGAAAGATCCTCGCCTAGCGACTGCACGGCGTGCCCAAGGCGAGCGCGGCTTTCGCGCGCTTCGCCCTCGAGGGCTTCGAGTGTGCGCTGCTCTTGAAGGCCGGCGGTGCGCGCTTCGGTCATCGTGCGCAGCGCGTCGCGCACGCCCTCGAGCAGGGTGGCCACCTCCGCCGGCGCGCCCGCTGGATATACGGCGCGCAGCATTTCGTCGAAGATGACCGCGCGGCGCGCCCAGCGCTCCGCCGTGGTCGGTGGCAACGTGGGCGCCACCATCGGCCGACTCGGCGTCACGATAGGCGGCGCCATCGCATCGGTTTGGGGCGCCAGGCTTTGCAGTTCGCGAATCACTGCATGGGCATCGACCGGCCGATCGGACGGATCCTTGGCGAGGAGCGCGAGAATCAGTTCCTCCAGTCGGCGCGGGCAGCGCGGCGCCCATTCGGACGGGCGTGGAGGCGGCTCCTGCATGTGCTTGATGAAGAACCCGGTGAGCTCCTCCGATTCGAAGGGCAGCTGGCCCGTGAGCATTTCGAAGAGAATGATGCCAAGGGCATAGAGATCGGCCGGCGGTCCCGTATCGATGCTCGAGATCCGCTCCGGCGCCATGTACTGGGGCGTGCCGAAGATCTCCCCCTGGTTCGTCAGTCGGCTATCGTGCATCGATCGCGCGATGCCAAAGTCGAGCAGCTTGACGACGGCGCCGCTTGCACCCGCGTCGCTGACGAAGATGTTCTCGGGCTTCAGATCCCGGTGCACGACGTCGAAGTCGTGGGCGCGGGCGAGGCCCTTGGCGATCTGCAGGCCCAGCGTAGCCACCTGTGGCGCTTCGATTGCGCCGCGTTCGATGAGGGCGCTTAGGGGGGCACCCTTGAGCAGCTCCATCACGAGGAAGAGCGCACCGTCGTCCGTTTCGCCGTAGTCGTAGATCTCGATGATATGCGGATGCGCCAGCGCCGCGGCGTTCTTGGCTTCGCGCCGGAAGCGTTCGCGGAGCGAGGGGTCGCGCGCGAGTTGACCGCTCATGATCTTCACGGCAACGGGGCGATCGACGAGCGTGTGCCGCGCCCGGTACACGGTGGCCATGCCGCCTCGGCCGACCACGTCTTCGACGAGGTAGCGGTTCGCCAAGGTCACGCCGATGAAGGGATCGGTGCCCATGACCAGCGGCGCCCGGTCGACGAAGCAGAACTGCTCCTCGTCGGGGTATTGAAGGCCGCATTTTGGGCAGATTTTCACGCCCGAAGCATAGCTTGCCTCTCGATGAAAACGGGGGGTTTTCCCGGCGAATTTCGACTGCACGAAGGCTGTAACGGAGCGATGCAGGCGAGCGTTCCCGGCCGTTGGTAGACTCGGCTCCGGGAGACGCGATGCACCTAGCCAAACGGGCGATCATACGGGGTTTTTGGTCGATGGCCGTGATGGCCCTGGCGGGCTGTAGCGGCGAGATCGGCGATCCAGACCCGCCCTTTGTCGAACCCACGCCGGATATTCAGCCCGGCGGAACCACCGTGGAGCCGGTGCCTGAGGACCCGCTCATAACGACCTGCGAGGGCGGCTACGTGCATGTGCTCCGGCGGCTGACGCCCCACCAATATGAAACGGTGGTCGCGCGCATGTTTCCGGGCGTGAACCTCTCGGACTTCGACATGCCGGGCATCGTGCCGGACAAGTTCGACTACGAAAACGACGCGACTCTCAGCGCGCCGACGCCCGGCGTGGTGGCACGCTACGAAGCGACTTCACGCGCCATCGCGGCGCAGGCTGTGGCGGAGCTGGCTACGTGGAACGAATGCGAGCTCGTCAGCGGAGACTGCCTCCAGCAAACGGTGTTGCGCCTCGCCGAGCTTGGCTTTCGCCGTCCGCTCGATGCGGAAACGCAGGGCGCCTTTGAGCGTTTCCTCGCCGGCGCGGCCTTCACGCCGGCGGAAACGCTGGAGATGGCCATCGTCGCCATTCTCGATTCGCCGGACTTTATCTACGTGTCTGAGGTGGGCGACGACGCGCTCGACGCGCCCGAGGGACTGCGTGCGCTCCAGCCCCACGAGATTGCCCATCGCCTCGCGCTTTTCCTTTGGGACGAGCCCGCCGATACGGCGCTCATCGAAGCGCTGTCCACCGCCGACGCGCAAACGGAGGCGGGCTATGCGGCCATCGTCGAGAGCATGTTTGACGACGAGCGCATTAGTGCCGGCGTCGACCGCTTTACGTCCCAATGGATGCCCCTGCGCGAAGGTGATTGGGGCCAGAGCATCGGCACCTACCGGCTGCGCGACGACAACGAAACGTTTCCGGACGCGGACTTTCCTTCGAACGGCGGCAATGGCGCCCGCGAGTCCCTTCGGGATAGTTCGATTCGCTTCCTGCGAAGCATGTTCCTCGAGTCGTCGCTGCACGACCTCTTCACGAGCCGGGAGGTGCTTATCAACGACTACCTTGCCGTTCTTTACGGCATGGACCGCCCTGGGTCGGAGATCGCGCTTGTCGAAGCGACGGCGCCCGAAGGCGAGCGCGCGGGCATTCTCACGCACCCCGCCGTGCTCGCCTCGCCGCCCGGCAACGCCACCTTCCCGTCGATTCTGCGCGCCGTGCACTTGATGACGCAGATCATCTGCACCGATCCCGGCCAGCCGAACTTTGCGGACATCGACACCTCCGTCGCCCAGCAGGACCGGGTGCTTTCGTCCCGCGAGCAGCTCGAAGTGGCGCACCTCGACGGAACGGAGGCGAACCCGCAGGGCTGCGGCGGAAGCTGTCACGTCGCCATCGACGGCGTTGGCTTTCCCTTGGCGGTGTTCGACCGGCTCGGGCGCTTTGGCGCGACGGAAGTCGTGACCCAGCGCATTCGCACGGACCGGCCCGAAGACTGCGCCGCCGGCGTGTGCAACTGCCGCGGCAGCGGCGAACGGCGCGACTGCGAAGTGACCGAAACCTTCACGATCGATACGAGCGGCCACGTGCTCGACGAGGACGTGAGGGACGTGCTTGATATGGTCGACCGCTTGGGTTCGAGCGCCGCCGTGAAGACATGTTTTACGGAACATCTCTACCGCTATGCGCTCGGGCGTTCGTCCCTTAACGCCATCGACCACGGCGTCATTGACGGGCTCGCCGAAGAAGTGTTTGAGGCGCAGGAAATCCGCGGATTGGCCCGCGGCGTCGCCGTGAGTCGACCGTTTCGCTATATGGCCAGCTGCGGCGAGGAGGCAAGCCCATGAAGATCTCTCGACGTGATTGGATGCGCGTGCTCGGCGCCGGCGTGGGTGCCGCGTCCTTGCCTCTTCTCTCGCGCCTTTCGAGCGCCCAGGAAGATGGCGCGCCCCTTCGCTTCCTGGTGCTCTACGACCACACGGGGTTTACGCACCACTTTGCGCGTCCGCGCCGCCCCGGCGAAGCCGATTGGCGCGACGGCGATGCGCCCGGCGCCCTTCCGAGCGCCGACGCGTGGGAGCTCGGGCCCGCCTTTTCGCCCTTTGCGGCTTACCGCGATCTCATGGTGCCCATCGAAGGCATGGACTCACGAAGCGCGCGCATTCCGCAAGCGCCGGCGGGCGGTGGCGGCCACGGTCATCTGGAAACGAACGCGCTGACGGCGAGCCCGCGCGTGTACCTGAACCGGCCCGGCGGCGCGAGCATCGACCAAATCGTTGCGGACGGCCTGTTCGCGCAAGGGGTGGTGACGCCGCTGCATTCGGTGCGCGTGGGCTTCGCGATGACCCGTGCGCCCGGCTCGCCGCTCTTTCGCAACGACGGCACGCGCCTTCCCTTCACGTACCAACCGCCGAACGTGTACGACACGCTCTTTCCGCCCGAGATGATCGCCGAATCGAGCGAACGCATGCGCCTCGGCGAGCGATGGGCCGCCGCCGAAGCATTGGGACGCGAGATCGCCGATGCGCGTGAGCGTCAGCTGACGGGCGATCAGCGCCGGCGCTACGCCCTGCACCGCGAGCTGCGAAGCGCGCACCAGGAGCGCCTCTTGGCGCGTCTCGGCGGCCTTCCGATGGGCGCTTCGGCGCCCGATCGTGAGGTGCTCCTTCAGGAGTGGCGGTCGCCCGGGCGCTACGACCGGGCGCCCAGCGAAATCGAAGGCCTGCGCGCGTGGGAGCTGAGTGCGTCCGCGAACGCGCAGATGGTTTCGCTGGCGCTTCAGCTCGACTTGACCCGCGTCGCAGTCGTTGGAAACAACTGGCTTCCCTACGAGCTTTGGCAGCCGCCGGGTGAGGAGGCCTACCGTCCGCCTTCGCGAAGTGGCGCGAGCGATGGAACGTTTGGAACGCTGCAAAACCACGCGTTCCACCACGAGCTCGTCAGCTACAACCACAGCCACGGCGAGCGCGGCGAGCGCTACATGACCTATTACCATCAGCGCGTAAACGAGCCCTTTGTGCGCATTCTCGACGCGCTCCGCGACGCGACGGACTCCGACGGGAGCTCGGTCCTCGACAACACGGTGGTGCTCTTCGCTGGGCAGATGGCCACGCCGGCGCACACGGGCGACCAGCTTCACTACGGCCTGCTCCTGGGCGCAAATGCGGCCCGCCATATGGGGGTCACAACCGGTCGGCCGCTGCTTCTTCAGCGCGGCCAGCGCGAGGGCGAGCCCATGGATGCGGAGGAATGGCGCACGCGCAACAACCACCGCGGGCCGAGCCACGCCCAGCTCTTTCAAACGCTCGGCGAGGCCTTCGGCGTGGACCCGGCGATGGGGCCCGAATGGCTCCGGCCCTCGCCCATGGATCTCAACGAAGCGGAAGGCACCGCCCTGCCGCCCTTCGAACGCCCCGACTACTAGACCTCAATCAAGCGAGGTCGCTTGATCGAGGTCTAGGCGACACCGCCTGAACGTGGATTCAGAGGTGCACCGTTCATCCATGTTTCTGGAGCGTCGTCCCGCCGATCCCCTCGAGATCGGCGGCGCCGGCTGGTAGGCTGCGGTCGCATGCGTTTGGGGCGGTACGAGATCGTGCGAAAGATCGCCACCGGCGGCATGGCCGACGTGTTTCTCGCGCTCCAATGGGGTGACGGCGGTTTCGTGCGCGAGGTCGTGCTCAAGCGTCTCCATGCCCACCACACGGGTGATAAGACCTTGGTCGAGGACTTTCGCAACGAAGCGGATTTGCTCGCGCGCCTTCGCTACCCCGGCATCCCGCAGGTGCTCGAGTTTCGCTGCTCGGAGCGCGGCGAATGGTACCTCGCGATGGAGTATGTGCGCGGGCCGACGGTTCGCGACCTTTTGAGTCGCGCCCCGGAGCGCTTACCGCTTCCCGTGGCGTTGGCCCTTGGCTGCCAGCTTTCGCGCCTGCTCGACCAGGTGCACAGCGCCGTCGATCCTCTCTCGGGCACGGAGATCGGTGTCGTGCACGGCGACATCACGCCCACCAACGTGATCGCCGACGCGGCGGGCGGCGTGCACCTTCTCGACTTTGGCATCGCCGGCGGCGAGCTCCATCGGCAGGCGCGGCGCAGCGAGGGCATTCGCGGTACGGCGGGCTTCTTTCCGCCCGAGGCCGTGGGCGGCGGCCCCCTTCCCGACCGACGTGCGGACGTCTTTTCGCTCGGCGCTTTGCTTTACGAAGTGTTCGTGGGCGTGCGTCCCTTCGACAAGGACAGCGTTCGCTACGTGAATCAGATCGTCGTCGGTCCGAAGGCTCGCCCCCGGGACATTGACGCTTCCATGGCGAGCGGTCTTGAGGAGGTCTTGATGGCGTGCCTGGCGCCTAAGCCGGAACACCGGCCCGCCACTACCATGGAAGTGGCGGCGGCCCTTACGCGCGTGGCCGCGTCGCAACAGCTCACGGCGTCGCCGCGGCAGCTTGGCGAGTATGTCGACTCGTACTTTCCCGCCAACGAAGAAGCGGCCACCCGCGTGGGCCAACCGAACCGCGGCTTCGTCGTCAGCATTCCGGACGAGGACGACGACGCGCTCTCGTCGGCGGAGCGGGACGAGCTGCTGGCGGATCTCGATCTCTTCGCCCCCGAGGGCTCGCTTACGCCCGAGGAGCGGGAGTCTTTGGTGCCCGAGTTTGAGGAACCGCTCATCGACGACTCGGCCTTCGAATCCGCGCCTCCCCCAAGCGCGCCGGCCGTTCCACCCCCGCCCCCGCCTCCGCGCGCCATGCGTCAGGAAAAGCAAACGCCCGTCGCCTTTCCGACGCCGGCGGACCTCGCGTCCCTTCGCCCCGGCGAGGGAGACGAGGCGGAAGAGGTCGCGCCGATCGAAGATGCGCCCTTGCCGGCCCCGCGGACCGGACCGCGCCCCCGGCGGCCGCGCCCCGCCCAGGAGTCCGCTCCCCGAGCGCGCACGACGGCCCCTCCGCCCGACAGCGACAGCGGCGGATTCTACCTCTACGTCGCCGACGAAGACGGCTAGACCGCCTTCATCTTGAACTGAGCCTGCTTCGCCCAACCCTGTCGCCCGATGTCTGCGTCACGCCTCCTTGAAATGTGCCTACATTCCTGCGTCGTTGTTCCTTGTCCTCGAACAACAGGACGAACGCCGCAGGCTCAGTTCAAAATGAAGGCGGTCTAGTGCTGAGTCCCAGATGGGTTGATCGGGGGATCGGTTTGTGATCCAAAG
>JBCCRV010000194.1:0-10940 GCA_039201085.1 Myxococcota bacterium
AAACGCGTGCACTTCATGAACTCGTCACGCTTCGAGCTGCACTTCTCCTTCGTTTCCGAAACGATCGACAGCTCGCTCGACCACAGCCGCTTCAACGCACGCCAGTATCGATCGCCCGACCGCGAATACATCTGTGCCTCCGTCGTGCACTACCTCGACGGCGATCACTACGCCCTCGAGTTTGTTCCGGGCGACTCCCTCGATGCGGCGCGCATCGAGCGGGTGTATAGCGCCGTCGCCGAGCGAACGTTCTTTGGCGAACGACTCGGTTACCGTCCCCTGTCGCCGATGCATGAAGATCGCGTGGGCGAGTTCGGGCCGGGCGTGCGGATCCTTCGCGATGCAACACTGATGGCCACGCTTCGCTACCAAGCAACCGTTCCGGGTGTGGCCTACGGCTTCCTTCGCATTGAACGCGGTCCCTTCGATGCGTCCTCCGTCAGCCCGAACGAAATTCTTGTCACGGCGCAAATCCCCGACGACCTCCCGCTGTCTATGGGTCTCATCACGGGCCGGCTTCAGGCGCCCCTCGCCCACGTCGCCGTGCTCAGCCGAAACCGCGGCACGCCCGACATGGCCCTTCGTGACGCCACGGAGGACCCCCGCATCCGCGGTCTCGAAGGCCAGCTCGTTCGACTCGAAGTCGGGCCGCAGGACTTTTCCATCGCACGCGCCGAGCGTTCGGCCGCCGAAGCGGATTGGGCGCGCCGTCGGCCACGTCGGGGTTTTGTACCTGCCTTTCGGCTCGGGCCGCGCGACCTGGTCTCGCTTTGCAACCTCGACCTCAGCGATGTCGACCACGCGGGCGCGAAGGCGAGCCAGCTTGGCGCGGTTTGCGGACTAGACGGTGTCGAAACACCCGGCGGCTTCGTCGTGCCTTTTGCGCGCTACGACGAACACCTGCAGCAGAGCGGCGCCGACGCCCGGCTGGCCCGTGCGCTTCGCGATGAGCGCTTTCGCGCGCACGCGAGCGTTCGCGCCGAACGGCTCGCCGCTGTGCGAAGCGCGATCGAAGACGCCCCCGTTGACGACGCCCTTGTGCGGGCCATTCATGCGCGCATCCGCCGTGGCCCCAATCGGCGCTGGATTTTTCGCTCGTCGACCAACGCCGAAGACCTGCCCGGCTTCAACGGCGCAGGACTCTACCGCTCCGCCGTGGTCGGCCTCGCGCCGAGCCGTGAGGACATCGCGGACGCGCTGCGGCGCGTGTGGTCGAGCGTCTGGCTGCAGCGCGCCCACGAAGAGCGCGATTGGTTTCGCATCGACGGCGCCGCCGTAAAGATGGCCGTGCTCATTCAGCCCTTTGTCGACGCCGTCGCGAGCGGCGTCGCCATCACGCGTAACCCCTTCGATGAAGGGCGCCCCGCCTACTACGTGAACGTACAGACGCGCGCCGAAGGTGTGACGAGCGCGCAGGGGGACGAGCTCCCCGAGTCGCTGCTCATCTACACCTGGACGCCGACCTTCGAGGTGCACACGCTCGGTCTCAGCACGCGCTCGCCCGAGCCGATCCTTCGACAAGCCGATGCCGAGCACCTCGCATCGATTCTCGAAGTGCTGCACGAGCGGCTCGCGCCGACGTACGGCGAACACGCAAACGCCGTCGACGTCGAGTTCCTCATGCGGCCGAACCGTTCGTTGGTGATCGTGCAGGCGCGGCCGATTCGCATCGACTACACGACGGGCCAAGGCTGGCGAACTCCCTAGCCAGCATTGGGCGCTTCGGAGCCTCGCTTCGTCGGTCCGCGAACGCTCCAGTTGAGGTAGAGCACGTTGATGAGCAGCACAACGCCGGCGGCGGAGGTGGCGACGTCGCACCATTCGGGACGCAGGACAGACACAAAGCACGTCACGCTCATCGCAAGGGCTGCGGGCGCAAGGCGCAGGTGCACCAGGGCCGTTCCGGAAAGTATGCCCGCGAGCGCGACAAAGGGAATGACCTGATAGATCCAAAGCTGCTCAAGACCCGCGGCAACGGCGACGAGGCTGACCATCGCAATCGTAACAACGGACGCCGCCAGGATGCCTGCCACGGCCCGGTTCATGCGTGAGCGGTTCATCGAGTCGCGCGCGTAGTAGAGCAGCGCCGCAACGGCGAGCACCGGAAAGACCTGCGGCGCGACGCGGCCGAAGAACGACTCGGACTGGTAGTAGGGCCGAAGCAGCGGGCCGATGCACCAAAGCGAACACACCACGCCAAGCACAAAGCTGCGCGTCCGCCGGCCCGTGTTCGAGTCTTCGTCATCGCGCCAGCGCGCCACCGATGCCGCCTCCAAGCGCTTGACGGCCATCGCGTCGGCCACTTCCTGCACCAACCGCTGGGGCGCCGTGTCACCGGCGAGCAAGAGTCGCTGGGCCGCCTCGGGCCGGCCCGCGTCGAGCTCGGCGCGGGCCATGCGAAGCTCCGCGTCGCGCAGCCGCTTTCGCGCCCCTTCGAAACGCGGCCAAGCTTCGAGGGCCGCCCGGTAGCCGAAGCGGCACTCCGCGAAGGCCGCGTCCGCCGCGTCCCGTTCGCCGGCTTCGAGGGCCCGATCCATCGCCCGCCGCGATTCGGCCGCGCGCTCGCCAAGGCGAATGGCGCCTCGGTGTTCGAGGTACTCCTCGAGGGCCAAGCGAAAGGCGTCCGCGCTTTCGTACCGATGGGACGGTTCTAGACTCATCGCCCGCTGACAGATCGACCAAAGTTCTTCTGGCGCGCCATCGAGCGCCGGCGGGCCGGTGACGATCGACTCAAGCAGTTCGGCGAACTCTTCGCCGCGATGCGGAGGCTCGCCCGAGATCGCCTCGTAGAGCATCGCGCCCAGTAGGTAGACGTCCGTCCAAGGACCGATACGCGGATGCGGTCCGCCGAGCATCTCGGGCGCCATGTAGGCGGGCGTGCCCGCTAACGAAAGGGCGTCTTTGGCGAGGGGAAAGCGGCCCGTGCCGTCGTCTTCAAGGGCGACGGCGATGCCCCAGTCGAGCACGTAGACCTCACCGAACTCACCGACCATCACGTTTTCCGGCTTGAGGTCCCGATGCACGAACCCGCGGCGATGGGCAAAGTGCACGGCGCGACAGACCTGAAGCAAGATGCGCAGGTTAAACTCGAGTGGGTCACGCGACTCATGGCGCGAGCGAATCGCCTCGGGGCGGTCGATGAGTTCGGACCACTCCTGCCCAGCGATGCGCTTGAGAACCACCTGCGGACGGCCCTCGGCGTCGACGTCGATGTCGTAGAGCGGCACGACATTCGGATGCTCGAGTGCGCCCGTCGTCCATGCTTCCTGAAGCAGACGGCGCGCGGCTTCATCGCTGGCCGTATCCTCGCGCAGGCTCTTGACGGCAACCTCGCGGCCCACGTTGCCCTGACGCGCCCGCCGCACAATGCCCATCGCGCCCACGCCGAGGGTCTCGCCAAGGATCAAGCGCTGCTCGGGCTGCACAAAGCCGACACCGCTCGCGCTGAGCTCGGGGGGCACGATCGTCGCGGACGGCGCCTCGGCTTCGAGGAGCGTTGCGAGGGCCGCGTTCGTGTCCGTCGCCATGCAGCCCATGCTGCCCGCTGCGGAGAATGAAGGGCAAGGGTTGGCTTCGACGCAGTGCGCCAACGTGGCACAGTCTTAGCGCCGTCCGCTTGACGCGGCTGACGCCGGGGGGACACTGCCGCGTGGCCACCGATGCCCAGCTGCGCATTCCCCGCGCGACGCCGCTTCAAGCGGCGGCGGCGCTCGCTCCGGCGGCGCGCTGGCTCGCCCTCGATCTCTTCCGCTTTGTTGCCGTGGTGCTGATGATTCAGGGGCACGTCTTCTATGAAGTCGCTGGCCCCAGCGTTCGCGAGGCCTCGTGGTACGGCTGGCACGGCTACGTTCACGGCTTCACCGCGCCGATCTTTCTCTTCAGCTCGGGCATGGCCTTCGGCATCACGACGCTGAGGAAGTGGCGCGACCACACGCGCTTCGGCAAGCCCGTCTACAAGCGCTTGGAGCGCTACTTCATGCTGATCGCCATCGGCTACGGCATGCACTTTTCGACGATGGCCCTCGGCTGGCTACAAGGTTTGCCGGCCGAGCGCCTGGCTGCCGTAACGCGGGTCGACGCGCTCCAGCACATCGGCGTTGCGCTGCTGATCGCCGAGAGCCTCGCGCTCTTGCTTAAGCGCAAGGCGCCCTTTTTCATCGCCCTCGCAGTGATCACCAGCGCCGCCGTACTCTTTGCGCCAGCCCTGTGGAACCTGGACGTTTCCCATCTGCCCATTCCCGTTGCGGCCTGGGTGAACGCGTCGACGGGCTCGATCTTTCCCTTCGCCCCCTGGTGCGGCTACCTCTTTGCCGGTGTCCTTACGGCGCGTTTCGTGCGTACCCGGCTCACGAAGCCGAAGGGTTTTCGCCAGCTGGTGCTGCCCCTGGCCCTGCTCGCCCTCGGCCTCTTCGCCACCGGCAAGGGATTGACGCTGAGCGGCTTCGACCCGTTCGGCGAGCACAACTACTGGAAGACCAGCCCCTACTTCTTTCTGATCCGTCTCGGTGGCGTGATGGGCTTGCTCGCCGTGCTCTGCGCTGTCGAACTGGGCCTCGAGCGGCGGCGCCGAAGCGCACCCGTGGGCCATGCGGGCTCGCCAACGCGCGTCGTGCGCTTCGTGCAAATCGTTGGACAGCAGACCCTCGTGCTCTACGTTGCCCACCTCATGCTCCTTTATGGAACGGGCGTTACTCCGGGCGTGGTCGGTACGTTTCACCGCAACCTGAACCTCGCCGAATCGGCCGGCGTCGTGGGGCTCTTCTTCGTCGCGATGGGACTGCTCGCGTACGTGTGGCACTGGACCAAGAAGCGGCACTTCTCCGCCTTCGAAGCCGTTCGCTACAGCGTCACGGCCCTGCTGCTCCTGCTCTTCTTCCTGCGCTAGGCGTTCAAGGAGTTCGGCTCGTGCGCCTCCCCATCGACGGCCACCTTCCGGCGATCGCCGCTGCCACGGAAGGGCTCGTGCTCACGGCAGAGCCCGGTGCGGGCAAAACCACGCGGGTGCCGCCGGCCCTCCTGAATGAGGTGAAGGGAACAATCCTCGTCGTCGAACCGCGGCGTCTGGCGGCCCGCTCGGCGGCGCGGCGCGTGGCGAGCGAGCTTGGCGAAAGGGTGGGCGAGCGCGTGGGCTACGCCGTCCGCTTCGACCGAAAGGCAAGCGCGAAGACGCGGATCCTCTTCGTCACCGAAGGCATTCTCCTCCGCCGCTTTCTTTCCGACCCATCCCTTCGAGACATCAGCGCTCTGATCTTCGACGAGCTTCACGAGCGCAAGTACCAGATGGATCTGGCGCTCGCGCTCGCGGTCCGACTGCGCGCGCGCCGGCGCGCGAAAGGACAAGATCTGCGCCTTATCGCCATGAGCGCGACCCTCAGCGCCGGCCCCGTGGCGCGCTTTTTGGACGCGCCCTCGATGCACGTCGAGGGACGCACCTTTCCCGTCAGCGTCGAACACCGGGACGGCGGCGATCGCCTCGACGCGCGCGTCGCGAGCGCCGTCCGCGAAGTGCTTCGGGCCGAAGACCAAGGTGACGTGCTCGTCTTTCTCCCCGGCATGGCGGAAATTGTGCGTGCGCAGAAGCGCTGCGCGCCGCACTGCAAGACCGCCGGGGTGGCCTTGGAAATCCTGCACGGCGATGTCGACCCGAAGGAGCAAGACCGCATCGTGCGGGAAGGGCCGCGCAAGGTCGTGCTCTCCACCAACCTCGCCGAAAGCTCCGTCACGCTCCCCGGCGTGACCTGCGTCATCGACTCGGGTCTCGTGCGGCGAGCGTCCCACTCGCCCTGGACGGGCCTGCCTTCGCTGCGCGTTCAGCGCATTAGCCAGGCCTCGGCGGTGCAGCGGGCCGGCCGCGCCGGACGCGTGCGCGAAGGGCGGGCAGTCCGCCTCTTCAGCGAGGCCGATTTTCGTCGCCGCCCGGCGCACGATACGCCGGAGATTGCCCGCATGGACCTTTGCGACGCGGCGCTTCTGCTTCACAGCCTCGGCGAAGACCCGGCGCAGTTCACCTACTTCGAATCACCGCCGCCCGCGGCCGTGAGCGCAGCGGACGCGCTCCTTCGCCGCCTGGGCGCCCTCGATGAGGACGGGCTGACGGACGAGGGCAAGCGCATGCGTGCGCTCCCGCTGCATCCGCGGCTGGCGCGCCTCGTGCTCGAGGGCGAGCGCCTTGGGGTGGGCGCCCGGGCGTGCACGGTGGCCGCCATCGTGAGCGAAGGCCGTCTCGTACGCGGTCCCACGGGCAAAGGCGTCGCCGCCGACGTCTTTCACGACCTGGAAGCCTACGAGGGCGCCCTCGCGGAAAACCTTCGACCGCAGGAGCTGCGGGCGAGGGGGCTCGCGGCGCGTTCCTTTCACACCCTTCGCCAGGTCACGAAGCGCCTGCGCCGCCAGCTTGGCTGCGGCGAAATCGCCGCGGGCCTAGTCGATGAAGAAGACGCCCTTCGCGTTGCCATCGCGCGCGCCTTTCCCGACCGCATCGGCCGGCACGAAGGCGGAAAGCTGGTCTTCGAAGATGGTCGCGGCGTGCTGGAGAGCGACGTGCGCAGCGCCTTCATGGTGGCCGTCGATGTGCAAGATCGCAGCGAGCGCGGGGGCCGCGGAAAAATGGTCGTTCGCTCCGCGTGCGAGATCGCCGGCGATGAACTGCTCGAGCTTTTCCTCGACGAGGTCGAAGACGTCGAAGACGTACGCTTCGACGAAGCCACCGAGCGCGTCGTCGGCCAGCGGATACTTCGCTACGGCGCACTCGAGCTCGAGAGCTCAGAAGGGGAGCCAAGCGACGAAGCCGCCGCCCTATGCCTGGCGGGCGCCGCGTGGGACGCGCGGCATCGCCTCTTTGATCTGAAGCCCTTCGACGAGCTGCTCAGCCGCCTGCGCGCCCTTGGAGCGCTCGGCGACGCACGGGAATCGGTGCTACGCGACGCCATCGCCGCGGCATGCCAAGGCGCTCGCTCCTTTTCAGACCTTCGAAAACGTTCGCTCGCCGACGCCCTCGCATCGCTCCAGCCACCCGCCCTCGTATCCCAGCTCGCCCAGCGCGCACCGGCGCACATCGCCCTCCCCGGACGTAAACGCGTGCCCGTGCACTACGAAGCCGATCGGCCGCCGTGGATCGCGTCACGCATGCAGGATTTCTTCGGCCTCAAGGCTGGCCCGAAGGTGGGCGACCAAGCCCTGGTCCTCCACCTCCTCGCGCCCAACCGGCGGGCCGTTCAGGTGACGGACGACTTGGCGGGCTTTTGGCAGCGCCACTACCCCGAACTGCGAAAGCAGCTCAAGCGGCGCTATCCGAAACACGCGTGGCCTGAAGATCCCACGGTGGCCCTTCCGCCGCGTAAACGGCGCTAGACCTCATCCCACACAGGGGTTCAGTCTTCGCGCCCAGCGTCCGATGGAGTGGCCGTGGGACGTACGGCGGTGACAGTGGCCATCGGGGGCGGCAAAGGCGGCGTGGGAAAGAGCGTCGTAGCGGCCAATCTCGCCATTCGGCTAGCGCGCCTCGGGTCGCGTGTGATCGTGGTCGACGCCGATCTGGGCTCAGCCAACCAGCACACGATCTTTGGCATCGATCGGCCCGGCATGACCCTTCAGGCGCTCGTTGAGGGCCGCATTTCCTCCTTGGAGGAGGTCGTGGTGCCGACGGTGGCGCCCCGGGTGCACCTCGTACCCGGCAGCGGCGCCGTCGTCGGTGCGGCCAACATCGGGCATGCCCGGAAGATGAAGCTGATCCGGCACATTGCCGCGCTCGACACGGACGTGATCATCGTCGACTGCGGCGCCGGAAGCGGCTTTGACGTCGTCGATCTCTACGACATGGCGGACCTGCGCATGGTGGTCGTTGCGCCCCAGCTGACGTCGATGCAGAACGCCTACGCGTTTCTAAAGTCGGCGCTCTTCCGCTCCATGCGCAAGTGCGCCATCAATGAGCGCGAACGCGCGCTCTTCGACAGCTCGACGGGCGGTACGGAAACGGAACGGGTCAGCGATGTGATCGCCCGCGTGGGGGTGTCCGACGCGCTCTTTGCGGAAGCGCTCAGCGCGTGCGTGGACGCGTTCGAGGGCCACATCGTGGGCAACCTCGTCGATGGGCGCGGTCAGCGTCGGGCGTTGGGTTCGCTCTCCGCCATGTTTCATGACTTTTTGAGCCTGGACGTGCCGCTCCTCGCCGCCCTTCCCCACAGCAGCGCCGTTCATCGCTCCGTATCGCGCCGACGGCCCCACCTGCTCGAACATGCCCATGGCGCCTTTGCCGACGAACTGATGCTCGTCGCCGAGCGCATCATGACGGCCAACGTGACGTCGATTCGCAGCGCCCGACGGCGCGTGCCGCCTTCCGAACAGGGAAGATTGCCGGGCCCGCTGGCCAACTACATTCGCGCACACGACCGCTTCATCGTCGACCGCAGCTGCCGCGTTCGCAACGGCGCCGTCGACCGACCGGGGCGGATCCTGGACATCAGCGCCGGCGGCATGCGCCTCGACACGGACCTTTCGATGCGGGAGGGCGAAGCCGTCGAGGTGCACGTGGACGAATACGTGGCCCACTGCACGGTGGAGCGCGTTGCGGGCCAAGAGGTCGGCGTAAGCTGGCGCGGCGAGGGTAGCGCCCTGCTTGCAAGCCTTCGCGAGCAGAACTCGATGCGCGCCTCCGCGTAGACCGCCTTGCACGGCCGTGAGGGCAGGCCCCTGGGGCAGGGCCGTCGATGGCGTTGCGGTTCGCGGCGAACCGTGGTGTAACGCCGCTGCGTATGCGCTATGCCAATCCGCCCCCCGCAAGCCGTTCCCACGCTGGCCATCGGCCTGCTTCGGCGACGGTCCGGTGCGGGGGCGCAGCCCGCTTTGTCGCCCTCGCGGCAGCGCTGAGCGCAGCCCTGCCCAACCATGGCTTGGCGCAGGAATCGGAGCGGCGCCTTCGCATCGCCGACGTCCGACCGGACCCGGAAGGCCTTCAGCGCCGCTGGGACATCGACGGCGACGATCGACCGCGCATCGAGTGGAATCCGGACTGGGGTCGCGCCAGCGCCGTGGACTACGCGCTGATCGGCGCGTCCCTCATATCCGTCGTGGCCTTTCAGATCATTGGCCCGCTCCACCGCACCGATCCTTGGAACGAGGTCGGCCCTGCTGACCAGTGGCTGCGCGACGCGGTCGGCTCGCAGAACGAAGAGCAACGCGGGCGCATGCGCGACGCGAGCGATCTGCTCCTTTCGGCCGTCGTGTCCTACCCATTTCTCTTCGACGGACTCGTGACGACGCTCTGGTACCACGACAGCCCCGCCGCCGGCCGCGAGCTCGCGCTCCTGAGCCTTGAGGCCCAGTTTGTCACGAGCGTGGTGCAGAGCTTCGCCAACATGGTGGGCTCGCGGCAGCGCCCCTATGTCGACCGCTGTGAATCGGGTGACCTTTCGCCGGAGAACGGCGACTGCACCGGCGGCATTCAATACCGCAGCTTCTTTTCCGGCCACACGTCGCAGGCCTTCGCCGCCGCCGGAACCACCTGCGTCTTTCACGCGCGCCTTCCGCTCTACGGCGGCACCGCCTGGGACGGCCTCGCCTGCGGCGGCGCCATGGCCGTCGCCGCGACGGTGGGCTTTCTGCGCATCACCGCCGACATGCACTACCTCTCGGACGTGGTCGTGGGTGCGATTGCGGGCACCGGCATCGGCGTGATCCTTCCGCTGCTGCGCATGCGACGCGCGCCGGGCGTGCGCGAGCGCACCGTGTCCATCGTGCCGAATGGCCTGGGCGTGGCGCTGCTCGGAGAGCTTCGATGATTCGCTGGGCGCTGCTCGCGTCGATGGTCCTTACGGCCCTCGTGCCAACGCACACGCAGGCGCAGGGCGGCATGGCGATTCCGCCGCCGGCGCTGCCCGTCGCCGAGCACCACGGTCCAAGCTGGTCCGATGGACGTACGCGCGGCTTCGTCGCCGGCAGCTTCGACCTCGGCTTTCTCTACGTGCGCCCGCGCCTTCAGTTCGGCTATGGCAAGCCCCACAACAACTGGGCGGGCATCGAACTCAACCCCACGGTGTGGTTCACCGCCATCGGCACCTACGTCGGAACGCGCTTTGCGTATGGCATCTTCAACCTTCGCATCGGCTCGCGCTTCACGCGCCCGACGCAGCGCTCGCACTTGCTCATTCAGAACAGCTACGACCGCCCAGCCCTCAACCGCGACGCTTCGGGAGACAGCCGCACGTACATTTCCAACGAAGCGGAGCTCACGCTCACCATCCCGATGGGCCGAGGCCACCTCTCGTCCGAAAGCACCATCACCTACGTGACCCGCGTCGACGACGACCGCTACGTCTACGAAGACTACCTACGCGTCATCGTCGCGCCGCCCTGGATCTGGCGACAGCGGCTCACCTATTCGCTTCCGCTCGGCGCCGCCGACGCCTTTCACCTCGGCTTCGTCGCCGAACTCGTCGGCGTTCCCAAGCGCGACCTCGTCGCCCTTCGCGCCGGCGTGCGCATCAGCATTCACGCCAGCCCCCGCGTCGAAGTGCGCGCCGCCTGGATCCCCGCGGTCATTCACCGCGACACCCTCGGCGTACAGGGCGGCGACTTCGGCCTCCTCGGCCTCCGCTACCGATGGGCCACGGGCGGCGTGACCGGCTCGTAGCGCCGTTCGCGTAGCGAACTCGCCGGACGTAGACGATGGAGAATCCGTGCCGTTCGGGAGTGAACGGTGAAGCGTGCGTGAGAAGGGAGAAACGCGCACGCGAGGAGTGAAGCCAGAAGGACTGAGCGTCCAAGTCCCGCGGGCACTGCGGAGACCCGGCGCCGTAGGCGACGGCGTGGACCGCGAGCGCACGCCGCGTCCACGCCAGCTCCGTGTGCCCGCGGGGCTTGGACACGGGAGCCCGGCCGGCGAGGCAACAGCCTTTCTCCGCTGAACTCAGACGACGCCGGCACAAAGACGAACGTGTTGAGCC
>JBCCRV010000195.1:0-10937 GCA_039201085.1 Myxococcota bacterium
CGGCGCGCCGATCATCGTGCGCTTCGAAGCGGAAGGCCTAAGCGACCTCGAAGCCCGCGACAGCCGCAACGCGCGGCGCGCACAGCGCGCCTTCGCCCACCACGTTTCCGCAGCCGGCGTGTTCAACGCGGACATTAAGCGCTTCTACGAAAACGCCTTTCTCGAAGGCTTCACCGAAGATCTCGGCGCACGTGTACCTACCGATCTGATGACCCTTCGCCACGAAGGCGATGCCGAAGGCGTCGCGACCTCGCCGACGATTCACCTGACCTACCGATTCCGCCCCACCAGCCGGCTCCTTGGCAGCTACTACGTGTACGGCAGCTTTGCGGTCGAGTTCGAAGCCCGGTTCGAGCTCCCCGGTCAAGGCGACGTGCTTCGGACGTCGTTCCGCGTCGAAGCTCCACGTGAGATTCACGTGCAAACCCGAAGCTACGGCGCCGCGTCCGGCACGGAGGTTTACGGCGCCATTCTGTATCAGGCATTCGCGGCGTTCCGTGAAGACCTGCGCGACACCCTCTACTCGGGTGTTGCCGCCGCCGCACCCCAAGCCGCCACCATGCGCGCACACGGCACGCCAACCGCCCCCAGCGCAAACGCCGCCCGGCCGTCGGAAGCGGAGACGAACGTGAACGACGCCCTCGGTGGACTGCTTGCCCACAGCATGGCCGGACTCTGAGTCGCCGTCTTTCCGAGGAACAGCCATGCAGAAAGCCACAAGCCACTGGCACGCCGGCGATATCACCCGGGGACTCGGCGTTGCCGCGGTTCCCGCCCTGCTCGTCTGGGTACTCCTACGCACCCAGAGCGCTTCGTACAGTCGGGTGACTCCAGTAGCGTGGGGGATCACAGCGGCGTTCGTTCTTCTTTTCGTCGCGTTCGCCGCGGGGATCTGGCTTCGCGACGCACGCGAACCTGCGGGCAAGACTCATGTGTTTCGAACGCGCGAGTTGAGTGTGTTCGCCGAGCTCATCATCGCAGGCTTCGGCGCTATCTTGTTCGCCTTCGGCGCCTTCTCGATCGTCGATCTCTGGATCGAATCGCCCGGTACAAAGACGCCTTTTGTCGTCCTCTTCCTGTGGCCGATAGCCCTACCGATGCTGTTTTGGCGACCAAAGTTTGTGCTGGATACGCAGCGACGAACGCTCAAGCGCTACGCCTTTGGGGAGGCGATCCCCCTTCGAAAGAAGAGCCTTCCCTACGATGTCGAAGTCATCTTGGAAGAGTACTGGGTTGGCCGTCAGTCGCGACGAATGACCGGCTATATGATCCGTGGAAGAACCACCGGCGGCACCTTCGAACTCGAATTCCTTCCGCTGGGCACGTCGGCGTACATCATTGATCGCCAGGTACGTGCATGGCAGCAGGCGTTCGCCCGCTCGAGGGAGGCAGCCCAAGATCATCTTCCTACCCGGAGTCCATAGCGTTCCCGTTGCAACGATCACCTTGGAGCTCATCGCAAAATCGCCGGGGCCATGTTCCTGTCAGCTCCCCCGACCTTCAACCATCCCCTCACCTCGAAAGTGCTCGGCATTACTTTGGTTTGCGCACGCTGAACTCCACGCAACCTGCGCAAACCTGGCGGCGGCGATTTTTGCGATACGCTCCGGCGCACGTAGGTCAGGGCAGACGGACACGCCGACTTCGGGCACGACGCGTTTCCAGCTCGACTCGCACTAGGTCTTCCGAGCTTCTGTTCGTCCGGTAACCAAAGAGCGAGCCGCCGCTTGGACGCAGATAGCAGAGTTGCTCGCGGTCTCGAAGTAGCACCCACCGTTGGCCGGACCGAAGACTCACGCGGACAATCGCGGGGTCCCTCCTCCGGCGTCGCTGGTAGTGTTCGAAGAGCAAGACACTCGCCTCGTTTTCGAACGTTGCGCCTTGGAACGCGATCGAGCCCCCGGGCAGGGCGAGGTTCGTGATACGGCGTTCCGAACCGTCTCTGAAGCTATGTGCGTAGAGATGCCAGTCTCGCATCACCAGCACCTGTTCACCGGACGGCGAAAAGGGTTGGGCACTGGTCGTGGATGCGTAGAGGTGGGCCGACCCAAGGGAGCGCCGGGTGCCATCAGCGATGTTGATGCACTCCAGCTGCCGCTGGCTCGTGCGAACGCAAAGCCGGCGGCCCTGCACATCGATGTGGGGAAAGGAAGCGGCGATCAGGGCAAGCGTGCGCGGCACGGGCTCCTCCTCCGCCAGGTCCAATACGAATAGCTCGGGGGAGGCCGCGGGCCGTCCGCTCAGGCGCGCGGCCGATAGAACCACGCGCTCCACGCCCGCCGTCGGCGCGAAGGCGACGTACCCCGCGAAGGGAACGGGAATGGGCGTGCGACCTTCGCGCCCGATGTACGGCGACGCGGCCATCTCCAGCCACAACACACGGTTCGATGGATCGTAGCCAACGTTGCAACTGTAACCGTCCGATCGCCTTTCTGGCGCCTGGTGGACGGCTCGACTGGTGCGTGTCCCGAGCACGTATTCGCTGACGCCATCGGTGTGGGAGAACGCCACTCGAGTTCCGTCGGCCGACCACGCGATATCCGAGCAACCGTTCGGATCGTATCGGCTGTCTTCGACGTGAATGCGTTCACGGGATTCGGTCCGGAACACGGCAAAGCCGGTGGACGCCCAATAGGCAAAGTGGGACCCGTCGGGTGACGCGACGCCATGCGTGCCTTGACCACGGCGCAGGATCTCCACGGGTCGCGGCGCACGCTGCGCATGGAGCTGGGAGGTGAACGCTCCACAAAGGAGGAGGGACAAAGCAAAACGCGTGGCGTTCATGACGGGTCGAAGATGAGGCGCGTGGCGATGCCGCGCGCACCTGGCCGGAAGCGCAGGCCTTGGACGACGCGCTCAGCGCAGCGCAGTGCGGCCTGTGGCGTCGTTGGCGCGTCGGCGGATACGCTCTCCACGGAGCCATCCTCGGCCACTCTCGACCGCAGAACGAGACGCGTTTGTGCGCTCGGATCGAAGCAGCGCCGAATCTGAAGGTGCGCGGCCCGAAGCACCTGGCGATCGGTGAGGGCGACCTCGTTGCTTGGGGGAACGCTGGCCGGTGCCCGCCGTCCCCGAGGAGCCGATGGTGCGGTCGGAGGCGCGGCGACCGGAGCGCGCGAACGAACGGGTCCGCGTATCCCCGCATTCACATCGACGCGAACGCGAACCTCCACCTCGGCGTCTCCGCAGTCTTGACGGCTGTAGATCTGTTCGGGGGCTACGGTCCAGCGCCGTCCGACGACGGGCCGCGTGCGAAGCGTGCACGAGTCGGCAAGCGAGTCGATACCGTACAGTGCAAACTGGGTGTTCCGCCGGGCCCCGTCCGCAAGCAGCATGAGGTAGCCGCCTCCGGAACGGTAGCTCGCCATCCACCACGTGCCGGTTTCCACCTGCCCGTCGGCGCGCTGCGCGCGGTAGCGAAAGTGCTCGCGCCGGGCGGGCGCGTTCGCCGGCGCGGCCGCTTGCTCCGCGGTCAACTCAAGGCGCGCAAACGGATGAGACGAAGCGCCGGGGGCATCGTACGCCCCCACCAGCGCCGACGGGCTCACCTGCGCGTGCACGCGGGCGGAGGAATAAGACGCCCCCGCGAAGACGACGGCAGCAAAGAGAAAACGAAGATGACGCATAACAGCTCCTGAAGACGCAGCTCAGCCGTTCGTGACGCGCTCCGCGGGGATCGAAGCGGCACGTACGCCCTGCGCGGCGCGAGAAGAGAACAAAGTGAGCTCGGAGGACGCCCGTTCCCCGGGCCTATTCACGAAGCCGTTCGTTCGGTGAAAAAAGGAACTAAACTTCCCTCAAACGAGGGGGCTTTCGGGACGCCGTTCCGCATCCGCGCGTCCTTTGACGCCGGTCAGGGGCGTCGCCGGGGTCGACGTCGGGCAAGCGCCTTCCACATCGAAGAACTGGTTCCCGTCGGATGTGTTGATGCTCAATGTCCGTGAGCTGAGCTCGATGGGATTTGCCACGGGCCCCACGGTGCTCCCGGAGCGGAACGCGGCGAAGCCGTTCGGGTCCACGTCCGCGTCTGAATGAGTGGCCTTCGAGCACTCGCAGCGAGTCGAGTGAACCGGAAGCCGCCAACCCGGCGCTCCACTCGCATTGAATACGCCCACCCACCGCCCGTCGATGCCGCGGTTATGCGTCTTTTGGCCTCCGGTATCGCGAGCATGATCTGCTGCGCCGCGCTTTTGCCTCCCTTGATGGGCTGCACCCGCTGGTCGTCGATTTCGCCGGCACAACTCGCACGAAACAACGCCCCGTGTTCGACGCGCTTGCGGTCCGACTTTGGGCAGGAACCGATGGGAGAAGTCCCCGGAGTTTCGGCGCCGTGTCAACGCCCTGTGCGCGTGACGCTGGAGGAGGGTGAGCGCGTTCGTTTGGCCAATCCCGTCGCTGCAGTGCTGACGACGGACACCCTTCGCCTTGAGAGTGAAGAGGAGTCGCGGGCCATCCCGGTGACGGAGATTGAGCAAGTGGAGGTGCGGCATCCTAAACCCCTGGCCACCTTCTTCCTCGTGATGGGGCTGTCGGTCGCGGCCGCGAGCCTCCTCGGAATGCCGATCGTACTGGCGAATTAGGGGGGAGTGGCTTCGGACTGCTCGTCGGAGCCTGGCTTCAATAGCGTGCTGTACTCATCGCTGAGCCAGAAGGACAGAAGCGCGCAGATGCGAAGCGTCATTCCTTCATAGATGAGCGAACGGTCTTCGTTTCGCTTCTGCGTCATCGCCAGGAGGCCCTCCGCTTCGAACGTTTCGAAGGCGCGGCTTGTATCGAGGGCGAGCATCGCGTGAATCGCCGGCGCGGGATGGCCGCAGAGGAGAAGACCGGCGCGATCGGCGCTGAGCTGCATCAGCCGATGGGCGGCGAGCAGCTCGTCTGCCTCGTCGAGCTCGCCGGCCGTGGCCTCCAGCGTCTCTTCGGCTGCCTCTTCGTCTTTCGTCAGGCGCAGCAGCTTGCGGGCGCGGCGGGTCATGCGCTGGGCGCTGCCATCTTTGATGGCGTTGGCGACCTTCGAGATGCCGTCGCCGATGCGGTATCGCCCGAGCAGCGGAACGGCGCCGAGGAGCACGTCGAAACCGCTCACGCCCAGATCGAACGCACCCTTCCACAGCTCGCTTGACGTCACGCGCGAGTGGCCAAATCGAAGATGGGCGAGCTCCGAAGCGAACGCGAAGGCGAGGCCCGCTTCGCCAAGGCGGCGCGCGGCGCCTTCGTCGAGATGCTCGCCGCCAAGGACCACGAACATCGAGTCTTCGTCTTCGTAGCCCACGCAGCCGCGCGAACGGTCACCGCTGGAAACATAGACGTCCGCGCGCACGCCGAGGCGCTTGGCGGCGCGTTCGAACACGGCGACGCGCTTCGCATCCTGAAGCTTCGGACAGAACTCACGCAGGGCCGAGTGGTCGGGACGCTCGATGTTCGCGACATAGGTCGAGAGGGCGCCGAGAAACTCGTCCGTTCGACCGACGGGGTGACGGAGAAGACTCAGCTCTTCTTCTTCGAGTGCACGCACTTCATTCGGCGACTCATGGCCGTCGGGCTCCACACGCTCGAGCATCCCGGCCACGATCTGGGCGCGCTCACCGATCGCATCGCCTTCGGCGGCGAGGGCCAGCAGGCGCTCGGCCTTCAAGGGCTGGAGGCGTGCAAGGGAAAGCACTGCGTCACGCTTCCTCGCACCCTCGAACAGCTCACGCGTGGCTTCAAGCAGCGCGATGCGAGCGGCTACGCTCGTTTCCTGCGAATCGAAATGAGGAACCAGGTCCATCGTGCTGCCGTCCCCGAGCGCGGCGAGGCCATCCGCAAGCACCGCCGCCGCATCGTCTTCATGACCCGCCTCAAACAGGTGGTCGGCCCATGCGACGCGCTCGGCGTGGCCCTTTTCATCTTCACCCTCAAAGAGCGCACGATGCAGTTCGAGGGCGTGCCTGCTCGACGGGTTCTCCCGCCGCAAGGCCGACACCAGCGCCGCGCGGGCGACGGTGTCGAGCTCCCAACGGGCGCACCATTCATTCGCTTCCTCCACCGCTGCTTCGAACGCGCGAAAGGCCGAGGAGGGAGGCGATTCGGCTCCTTCGCCGGCTCGCAGCCACAGGGCGACGCTTAGGGCGCCGTCCCCCGACAGCTGACCCGCAAGCTGCTCGGCGCGCGCCACGTTTCCTTGCTCGAGCGCATCGCTGAGCGCGAGGCGCACGCGCCCGTCGCCCGTCGCCGCACACCAGCTCGCGATGTCGTGAAAGCGGCCTTCGTTCGTGCGCGAGGTCAAGAACTCATGCGCGCCGACGACGATGCGATCGCGGCCGCGCTCCGCGTGAACGGCCATGGGGCCTTCGAGCGCTTCGGTGAACACGTCGCCAAAGCGACCCACCGCCACCAGCAACATGCGCTTCGAACTGAGCACGAAGTACGCGCGCAGCGTCTCGCCCTCACCGATCGTCGACGGAACGTCCACCTCATGGGAGGTCAGCAGGCACGCGAGAAGCGCCTCGTCCGAGGCCCACGTACCAACCCACTCACGAAGGCCATCGTCGAGTTCCAGCGTGCGCCCATCCGCCGCTGCGCTTGGCTCCGCGAGGCGGGAGCGCCGAATCAACGCCTGCGCGCGCCCACCTTCACCGGAAGGAAGAACGTAGGTCGTTCCATCGATGTCGATCTCGTCGCGAACCCGGCCCACACGGTAGCGAAGTGCGCCCACCGTTTGATCGCCGAAGCGAAGCGCCTCGTCCTGCAGCCTAAGGCGCCGCTCCTCGCCCTTCAGTCGAACGCCGTCTTCCTTCGCCATGAGCGCAAGGATGGACAAGGATGCGAAGACCGCAAGGGGTCAGCGGCTCAGGCGCGCTATCGGTGCGGGCACGCCGATATCAACGGCTCGGATCAAGATCCGCGTAGCTTCCGCCGGGACCGACCCAGAGCCGGTAGTTGTCGTAAAAGACATCGCCTAGCGGGTCGTTCCCGCTGGACCAGTACGGGCCAATCTTCGGGGTGATGATGCCGGTCACTTCTTCGCCCTCGCGGGCGTAGCGGTAGGCGGTCGTGCCGACGTGGTCGACGATCTGTTCGCCGTTCACCCAGATTTCGATGAAGCCATCGCTTCGTGGATCAAACCCGACCGTTCGCTCAAACCTCGACGTGTCCGGTCCGTCGTAGTCGGCTCCGAATGCACCGCGGTAGTGGAGCACGATGTCGATCCACTCGCCTTCGGTGTAGTCAAAGAAGACCGATTCGGTGTTCGAGCCGGCGCCGTTCGTGGGTCGCGTGTCCACCGAGTCTACGTCGGTAGGCAAGCTGAAATAGAGTCGCCCGGGTTCGCTCCCTTGGCGCAAGGAGATGGCGTTGACCGTTCGACTGCTTCCGTCGGCGAGCAAACGGTTTTGAATGATGATCCGGCTTCGATCCAGCGGGACCTGAATGTTGACGGAGACACCCATCCAATGCTCTTCAAAACTGAGCGCGTTGTCCTTGCCGACTTCGTTTCTCGTCGAGTCGTTGTTGTAGGACCCAAGCCACAAGGCCCTTCCGCTTCCACCTCGCCCGACGCGCAGCGGTGATTCGGGGTGGTCCGTCGTTCGCGGCAGTCCGTGGTCGACCTCCCAGAAGTTGCCCGGCGGTTCTCGTTCACCGTCTGGCCCCCACTGGTCCGTTTCGAAGTTGGTGTAGAAAGTGATTTCCGGTGGCTCTTCGCGCGGTCCCATATCGACCGGTCCGCTATCGGCAGGCCCAACGTCGGCAGGTCCGCCATCGGCGGGTCCAGCATCGGTCGCACCGTCATCACTGCCGCTATCGCCCGGTTCGCCATCGCGCGAGGCGTCTGCAAGCCCGCCCCGATCGGGCGCTTCGCTATCGAGAGCCATGGTCGAGTCGGCCATGGCGTCTGCCGCGCCGGCATCCATGAGCGAGTCTGGGTCACTGCCGCACGCGGCCGCGAGCAAAACGCTGCAAGCGAGCAACCATTGGCTTTGGGAACCTGGGATAGGGGAACCGAATCGCATGAATCTCACTCTTCTCTGCATGATGCCCCAGTGGCCTTGGGGTGGCGACTCCCCGGCCCGTGGCTGATGGAACCAGGTTGATTCAACGCGGCGACGGGCACCACAACGTCGCTGGCGCAGGTGCCCAATGCCCGGGTGAGACAAACGAGCCTGGCGGATTTCCTCGGAAAACGACGGGTCTACTTGCCCACTTGACGATGCCTGATGGACCTCAAGCGATCGCAAACCCACGGCCGGGAACGTCGCTCGCCTTGTCGGTCGGGAGCCGCTCGCACGAGACCTTCAGCGCTTCAAATCACCGCCTTTAACCCGGCGTTCCGTATACTCGTTGAATACGGTTTCTAGGGCGTGACCCTTGAGCCGGCGCGTTGGCGATGACACTTCGAAGGCATGCTTACCACTGCCTTTCGCCCCGCGGTCCGCGCCGACCAAGGGAATAACCACGGACTCGCCAAGCGCCCAAAAGGAGCGCGCGACACTTCCTCAATCTTCCTGCTTTCGTGTCGGCTGACGGTCGCATCGATGCTCGGCATCGCCGGCTGCGGAGACTCGGGTATGGACGGAGAGAAGGGCGCGCCATTTGTGCCCGATCGCGAGGCCGACAGCGGACTTGAAGTCATCGACAACGGCCCGCTCTTCAACGGTGAAACGACGGTTGAATACGACGTCGACTTACCCGCCGAGGTCGTGCACCGATGGTTTCTGGAGCTCGACGACACCGCGACCATTCGGGTGGCCACCACCCTTGGAACGTTGGTGGACTCGCAGCTCGAAGTCCGCCGCGCAGGCGCCATGGGCGAACGCGTCGCGTACGACGACGACGGCGGCCTTGGGCTCGCGTCGGAACTTGAGGTCACCTTGGAAGCAGGCGCGTACGAAGTCGATGCCTTCGCCTACGCGCTCCAGCAGGCCGGCACCTTTCGACTCGACGCAACCTGTTCGGGCCCGGGCTGCAGCGTGCCTGACGCGTGCGAGGGCAACGAAGGCGAAACGATCTGGGAAACGGCGAACGGCATTGAAGAGGACACGTGGGTGTGGCGCTTGCACGTCCTGGAGGACTGGATCGTCGCCGCCACGACGACCGGGCTCTACCGCGCCGAGCGCGCGGGAACGCTCGATTTTCAACGCATCCAGGAGGGCGTCTTCCGGGCGTTCGCAGCGCTTCCTGACGGCCGCTGGGTTGTGGCCGACGAGGTGACCAACGCGATCGCCGAAAGCGACGACGAGGGGGAAAGCTGGCGCGCCTTTGCCCACCCCTTTGAAGAAACGATGTACCAGATGGCCGTGCATCCCCTCGACGGGACCCTCTACGCGGGCGGCCTCGGGGTACTGGCGCGCCTCGACGAAAACGGTTGGTTCGCGGTGCATGGCGACTTCTTCGCGCTCGACAACGGTCGCTTCACCATGGAGTTCGACCCGGCCACGGATGACGTCTGGTACGGCGGCGCAAGCGCCATCGAAACGCCCGTACTTCATCGGATTGCGCACCCCAGCGGCGAGGCGTTCAGCGATGGCGCGAACCTAGCTACCTTTCCGCTACGCCCGAGCACCATCGAAGATGTCGTGTTCGACGCCAGCGGCTCGGTGCTCATCGGTACGGAGGGCGGCATTCTTCGCAGCGACGACGAAGGCGAAACATGGACCTACGTACTCGACCACACGGACGACTTTCGCTTCGCGCGTGACATCGAGTTCGATCCCGCAGACCCCGATCACATGTTTGCGATCACTTGGGAGAAGGAGTTTGACCTTCCGCAGCCCTTCATTTTCTATGAATCGACGGATGGCGGCTCGAACTGGGAAACCGTTCCCGGCCCCGCCGACCTTACCCACGGCGGCGGACTTTCGCTGGCGATGGACCGGAGTAGCGGAGCCCTTGAGGTCTACGTAGGTCTCTTCCGCGGCGGCGTCGTGCGCGCGCGCATCTGTGAATAGCGGGCCGTCCTTCGCAGCGCGCACCGCTCTGAGAAGTTGCACGAACGTGGGTGAATCGGTGCGCGCCTTTCGCGCTAACGCAAGCCCACGGGCTCTCGGATTCGATGGTCGCCAAGACGAACGCGTCGCACCATCGCGCGGCTTGTATACACATTTGTAAGTAGCGCGCGAATGAAACGTGAACGCTACGCAACCTCTGGGCTCCTTTGCCTTTTGGAGATTGCAATGCAGCGACGAAGAACCGCGCCCGCCGTACTTTTTCTCGTGGTCCTCGGCTGCGGTACATCCAACCCGCCGACCGATCGCGCCGGGGACGGCGGCATCGCAAATGACGCAGGAGACGTTCAAGGGCGAGACATGGGCCTCACACGCGATGCCGCGCCTTCAGCTGATTCGGCAACGCCCGTCGATGCTCGGGTGGATACGGCGATCCCCGTCGATGCGGGCGCCGATACGGACCGCTTCGTCGACGCTGCACCCGACGACGGTTGCACAGAAGACGTCACCGTTCAGCATGCGGTAGCCGGCCTCGACGATCGCTTGGGTATTCTTCAACGCGATACGGGACGCGTCCTCTCGCTCCGCTCCATGCGTTCATACCCGTCCGGGGGACACATGGTCTTGTCGCCTGAGCTGGAGACGCTGCAAGTGTTTGAGCTTCGCAGCGGCGGCGGCGATGTGGTCCACGTACACGTGCACGGCGACGTGCCCGAAGGCAACCTTCGCGACTACACCTACCACCCGGAGCTGGACCGCTTCTTCCTCCTCGTCGACGACCCCGCGGCGGCGTCACAACGGGTCGTCGCGTCAGTTGAACTGACCGCCGATGAAGCCCGCTTCGTGACCCATCGCATCGAATCGCGCGTATCCTCGCCGGGCGTAGAGTTCCGATACATCGCCGGGCTACCTGGCGGTCGGCTCGCGCTTCTGAGTCCGTTTTCCGGCATCTCCCATCTCGACGTTGGGCGCAGCGTCGTTACGGAGACGAGCGTACGTTCCTTGCTCGAGCCG
>JBCCRV010000196.1:0-10936 GCA_039201085.1 Myxococcota bacterium
CGGCGGGGTCCGTGCTGATCCACTCGCCCGTTGCCTCGTCGACGAGCTCACCGCCGCGCGGCGATGGGTACGCCACGGCGGGCTCGAGCGCTGCGCCGTCATGAGCCGGGTGAAAGCGTTCACGCACCGCGTCGAAGAGCCGCCCGTCGCGGTAGAAGAGCGCCGAGTAGCGCGGCGGCGGCGATTCGAAGGCCGGTCCCACATGTTCGACGCGCACGCCAGGTGCGCAAAGACGTCGCGCGGCCACTTGGCCTACTTCGCCGAAGGCCCTGAGCCGCCGAAGCTGCCCCCCGAGCCCGCCTTCGCCGTCGAGCAAGGCGCGCTGGACGTCGGCGAGGTGACGATGGTCGGCGCTGCAATCGATCGGGGCGCCGCGAAGTCGTACGCGCGCGGAACTTCCGCACCAAGCGGCGGCGCGTTCGAGCTGGGCCGCACCTTCAGCACCGCCGATGGCGGATGCGACCTCCGCCGCGTCCAAGGCGAAGGCCCCCGCGCCTTCGGTCCAACGCATCGTGGCGGAAGCCCCGGCGATGCGAACCTGCACCGAAAGGCCGTCCGCAAGCGCCACTTCCAACTCGCCGCCGTCCGCCGAAAGGGACTCGACGAGGCGCGGCGTGGAGCCGGCCTTAATGAGAAACGCGACCGACGTGCGGCTTTCGCCGCACTCGACTTGAGCCGTCAACGAGCGCCATTCGCCGGCGTCGCTCGTCTCGGCGCGGCCCCATTCGCAATCCGTTTCGAAGCGTTCGCGCGCGAGGGGACTCAGCGAAAAGCGTTCCGCGTCCCGTCGGGCGAAGAGCAGTACGGCCCCGCCCTCGTCTTCCGCCAGCACGAGAGCGTCCCGATCGCCGTCGGCGTCCACGTCCTCGAGCAGGAGGGCGCGCAAGCGATGAGATCCGCTGGCTAGGGTCGCACCCTCCACCTCGATCGACCTCTCCCCCGCCAGCGTGCGCGCTAGGATCGGCGATTCGTCCAAAGGCCCCGACGCCGGGGGCGTCTGCTGCGGAGCACCGGCCGTGGACTCGCTCGGCTGAAAGGGCACCACCCGGGATTCGTCGCCGCATCCATGGAAAAATACAACCATAACGCAAACGGCGTAACTGGCGCGAAGCCGGCCGATCTGGCGGCTTTGGCCGCCGAAGGCGGGCACGTTGCTTCGGCCCGCCTGCGGCGCGTATGGTCCCGCGGATGGCTCGTCTTGTTGAATCACACGCACCCTCACGCCGCGCGTGTACCACCGCTCCGGGGCTTGCGAAAGCCGTGCTTATGGCGGCTTTGCTCCTGGTCGGTTCTTCCGCGTTTGCCCAAGAGGCCGAGGCGCCCGAGGTGCCGGACGCCGCCGAGTCCGAGAACACGCCCGCGACCGAAGACGACACATCGCGGACCGAAAGCGACGCAGACGGCGACGGGGCCGACAGCGTGAGCTCCGAAGAAGCGAGCGCCGACGAAACCAGTGCCGACGAAACCAGTGCCGACGAAACCAGCGCCGACGAGATGGGCGCCGAAGAGGCCATCGGCGAAGCGATCAGCACGGAGCAGCCCTCCAACTCCGATGACGAAGCCGCCGAAGAAGACGCCGAATCGTCCGACGACGACGAGTTCACGCCGAGTGCGGACCGCGAGCTCCCCACCTACCCATCGACCCTTCCGGAGATCGAAACGCGCGAGTCGCGCTTTGCGCCGCACGTCGCGCTCCACGGTGAGCTTCGCTTTCGACTCACCGGCATGAGCGACATTCCGCTGCACACCGAGTCACGAACAGGGTTCGATGACGAGCTTGGCCAAAACCTCTTCGCGACCAGCTGGCTCCGACTCTCGGGGGAGGTGGGCTTCGGACGCGAGCTCAAACTCGTGGGCCAGATCGACCTGCTCGACGGCGTGCTCTTCGGCGACGAAACGAACGGCGTTGACAACGCGATTCGGCCGCGGAACGACGCGACGGCTTTCACTTCCGACGGCGTCGATGCGCGCTGGCTCTACCTCGAGTGGCTTTCGAAGATCGGCCTGATTCGCGCTGGCCTGGTGCCCTCCCACTGGGGCCTCGGCTTGATCGGAAACGACGGAACGCACGAGCCTCCCTTCGGCGACTACCGCTACGGAAACTCCAGCATTCGTTTGATGTACGCGACGCGTCCGCTCGGCCGCGATGTGCCCCTCAACCTCGTGCTCGCGGCGGACCTGGTGTACCGGGACCCGCTTGCGGACCTGACGGAAGGCGATCGCGCGCTTCAAGCGATCATGGCCCTCTTCTACGGCGACCAGAGCGCGAACTCGATCGGTGCCTATGTCGTTCGCCGAAGCGGTCGACGTTCGCCGGCGCCGGGCGTTCCGGACGACGAGCTGAACATCTGGGCGATGGACTTCTTCGCGTCGGCGCGCTTCGACGATCCCACCGGTAAGGGGGAGATCGTCATGGGCTTCGAAGGCCTGCACATTCGCGGAACGACGAGCTACGCCCGCACGGTCGATCGCGCTGAAGACGACGTACGCCAGACGATGGCGGCCTTTCAAATCGGCCGCGAGAGCCAGCACTTCGATGTGTTCCTCGAGGGCGGCTACACCTCCGGCGACTCGAACACGGAGGATGGCGTACAGCGCCGCGCCACCATGCACCCCGACCATCGCATCGGGTTGATTCTCTTTCCCGAGCTGGTTGCGTGGCAGACGGCCCGAACGTCCACTCTCGCTGGAAACGAGGAGTTGGTGGGGCGGCCTCCGCCCGGCTCGGACCTGCTGGCGACAGACGGCGGCGTGACCGGCGCGGCCTACCTCTTCAACTGGTGGAAGGTGCGTCCCACCAAGTGGATGGACCTGAACGTCGGCTGGATCTGGGCGCGGGCGACGGCAGATATCGTCGATCCCTTTCGTCAGCGAAGCCAAAGCCGAAGCGTGGGCTACCTCGGCGGCGATTCGGCGAACCGCGGCCTCGGCTTCGAGCTCGACGGCTCCGTCATGTTTCACCACGAGCTCAAGTACGGTTTCACCGTTCAGGGGGGCCTAGAAGGCGGTGTGCTCTTTCCAGGCAACGCTTTCGACGACGCGACGGGCCTTGGCCTCGACCCGATCATGATGATTCGGGGACGCTTCGCCTTCATCTTCTAGATGACCAACCGCGGTTCGAGGACATGGATGTTGAGGACAAGACGCTGGTCCTTGTTCGGCGGCGTCGCGCGGGGGGAGCGGTGCTTTAGACCAACGACGCACGTCCTCCGCGGTTGGTTATTTGGGCCGCCACGCGCCTGAGTGGTTGCTCTGAATGTTCGCGAAGCCGTACCGTCGTTCGGCTCATGGACGAGCGTTGGCAGGGATTTTGCCATTTTGTCCAGTGACCCTCAGAACCCCGGGAAGACGTCAACGCGCGTTTACGTCTCGTGAATGAAAGGACACGCTCTCATGTGGAAAAGTCTCGCTGCCTTCGCCTTTGCCCTCTCCCTCGGTACAGGCTGTATCGTCGATGACGGCGCCCAGACCTACGACGTCTGCTTTGATACCCTTGATTGCTCGAGTGCCTTCGATTTCTGCCAGTCCATCACCAGTTCGACGGCCGTCGACCAGATTTGCACGCGCAACTGCAACTTCAACTCGGACTGCCCCTTCACGCCTTCGGGCCTTCCCGGGCGCTGCGTACCCCTTAGCGACGGGTCGGGCATCTGCTTGGAAAGCTGCGAGTTCGACACGGATTGCGCCACGACCTTCCGATGCGATGTGATCGACAGCGGCGACCTCGCGTGCGTTCCTAACTAAGCCACTTCAACGTCCAAGCTCTCTTGCTCGAAACGTTCCCTCGCTTCCGGGAGGACGTTTCGGCGCGATAAGGCTACGGAGTGGCTGTGAGGGGATGGAGTGGCTGTGTGTGAGCGGGCGGAGAATGGCCGTCGAGATTCTTGGGATGAGCTCTAGACCGACGCGGACGTTTAGCGGGCGTTCGGATGGGGCGAGGCGCGAGGACGCAGGACGGAGACTGCCATTCTAGGACGAGAGAGCGCAGAGATCGTTGCAGGCCGGGCGGCTGAACATGGTCCGCTAAACGTCCGCGCCTGTCTTCAATCGAATACCCATGCCCGGCTCACCCACGATTTTTGCCGTCGCTTCGGCTCGAAATCCGCTGGGGATTGCTTCGTCTCGTAGGCGCAAACTCGCAGACGATCGGACCAAGAATCCATGGTCGTTCATTTGAAGACGGACCCTAGTTCAGCCACTTGGGCGGATCGTCGTCGTCGCTTCCGCCTCCACCGCCGCGAATGACCTTCAGGCCCTTTCGGTCCACGGACTTCTTTTTCGGCTGCTTTGGGGGGCGACTAAGGCGCTCGATGTAAAACACGCCGGCTCCGACCGCACCGATGTCCGCCAGCAGGTTCGTGATGTCACGCGTCGCGAGAAAATAGAGCGCGCTCCACAAAACGAGAGCCGCGATCACCTGCTTGGCCGTCAGGGTGAACATACCGAAGATGCTCATCGTGCCGCCGAAGCGATGGGCCCACGCGAAGGCGGCGATCGCACCCACAATGTGCGCATGCACGGACACGAGCGGCCCGATGGTGATGCGTCCTCCGCCGAGGATCGTGCCTGCGATGAGCACGGGGATCGCCGCGAGTACGGTGATGACCGCGAGCAGCTTGAGCGTGTGCGGCTTTCCGAAGCGCATCTCGAAGGGTGAAACCACCCACCAGAAAAAGAGCGATGAAATCGCCATCGCGAGCGGGTCGCCAGTGCTCAGAAACGGGTACGTGAACAGCTGCCACGCCGTTCGAACGCTCGGAACGGGCTCAAGCATGAGGAGCAATGGCCACTCCTGATCGAGCCAAACAACGAGTACGGCCTGGGCGATGAAGCAGCCCCACAGCACAAAGAGCAGCGTCTTCACCAGCGGGGTGAGCGGGGGAAAGTTGAAGGCGGGCCGCACCGGCGTCGGTCGCATGGCTTCATCATCGGGACGTTGGCCCCGAAGGGCAAGGAAAGGCCTCGTTGACCGCTTGGAGCGCCTTTGCGATTCTCCGCTGAATGTTTTTATTCCCGCGCCGTCCGTGACGCGTGCGTTTTTGTGCTTTTGGAGGGATTGAATGACTTGGAAAAAGCTGTGCTGCTTGGCGCTCATCCTCGGCGGATGTGACACGGAAGTGGTCGTTACCTTTACGGATACGGACGGTGACGGTGTCGAAGACCTCTTTGACATCTGCCCGGGAACACCGGCGGGGATCGCCGTCGACGCGCGTGGATGCGACATCAATCTTGCCGACTCGGACGGCGACGGCATCAGTGACGCCTTCGATATCTGCCCCAGCACACCGCCCGGCACCACCGTGGATGTGCGCGGCTGCGACGTAGGCTCCTTTGAGGGGACGCTGAGCACACAGTGGACGATTCAGGGACTTCCCGCGACGCTCAACTCGTGCGCGGACGCGGGCATTGCCTTCGTGCGCTTCAACGTTCGCGAGACCACACCCTCGGGCCCGCTCTTTCAGAGCTGGACGTATTTCTGCGACGCCGGCGGCTTCGACAGTCGCACCGACCCGACGGCGCCCACCGTTCCCCTAAACACGATGTTCTTCTCGAACTTCGAGGCGCTGGACATGAACGACAACGTCATCGCGTCCAGTCAGTTCCTCGAGCTCGAGGTGGCCGGTCACGCCAACTTGATCAACCCGGACTTCGTCTTTGATGTGATTCCGCAAGACGTGACGCTGAGTGGCAGTTGGAGCATCAACGGTTTCGCGGCGACGCCCCAGTCCTGCGCTGAAGCGGGCGTGGTCACGGTTCGCACAACCTTGGACGACGGTGTTGCGCCCATCGTCATCGACGCGCCGTGTGGCGACGGTTTCTTCGACGGTCGCGACGACGCGGCCATTCCCGTCGCCGACCCCGGCGTCACCCTCAACTTCCGCTACGCGGCCCTCGACGCTGCGGGCCTTGTGCTGGTGGAGAGCGAGCTCGCGTCGATCGTCACGGTGGCGCCCCACTCGGAGCTCGGAACGATCGACTTTCCCATCGTGTTGATCGACGAGCTTACGATCAGCCTTCAGTGGGAGACGGACCTGGGCAGCGGCGTATTCACCAACTGCTTCGACGCCGAGGTCGACGTATTCGGCTTCGACCTCTTCCCGCTCGGCGACGTGAACCCCATCAGCACGATCATCGAAGAAACGTGCGACACGACGCCTGGCAACAGCACGGACGTGTGGATCTTCGATTCGGAGGCCATCGCGACCTTCGGTCCCGGCAGCTATGAGTTTGTCATCAGCGCCGACGCGCTGGACGGAACGAAGTGGAGCGCCAACTGCCCCGTCGAGTTCCCTGGCGGCGCGTTCAGCGTCATCTGCGACATTCCCGTCGTTCCCTGAACGCCGCGAACGTTGGAAGGAGCGCCGGCCGCACGTGCGGTCGGCGCTTTTTTTGGTCCGCCGGGCGTGCACGTTTTTCGCGTTTCGCCGCGGCTCGGTCCGCTGGTAGAACAGGGCCTTGAAGAAGGACATCGTCGCCGCCTACTCGAAGATCGCTTCGGACGTTCGAACCACGCCTGTGTCGCACGCGCGGGTCCCTACGCCGTCGGGTCCGCTCGCCGTGTCGCTAAAGCACGAATACATGCAGTGCAGCGGATCCTTCAAAGCACGCGGTGCGATGCTTGCGGTGCGCGAAGAGCGCGCGGTGGGCACGACGTTCTGCGCCGCTTCTGGCGGAAACCACGGTGCGGCAGCGGCGTGGGCCGCCCGCAGCGCTTCCCGTTCTGCGACGATCTTTGTGCCCACGATCGCGGCCGAGTCCAAAAAGGCCCGCATTCGCTCCTACGGCGCAAGACTCGTTGAAGTCGGCGACGAGTATGAGGAAGCGCGAGTGGCGTGCCGAGCATTTGCCGAAGATTCGGGGGCCGTCGAGCTGCACGCGTTCGATTCAATGCACGCCCTGCGCGGTCAGGGAACGGTCGCGTTCGAGTGGTCCCGGCAGGCCGAATCGCTCGACACCCTTCTGATTGCCGTTGGCGGCGGCGGGCTCATCGCCGGCGTCGCCGGCTACTTCGAAGGCAGTGGCACGCGCATCGTCGGCGTGGAAACGACTGGCTGCGGCGCCCTTGCCGCCGCGCTGTCGGCCGGCGAACGCGTCGACGTACCCGTTTCCGGCGTCGCTGCCGATGCGCTCGGCGCCCGCCGCATCGGCAGCCGAGCCTTCGAGGTGTGCCAGCGCACGGGCGTGGAAAGCCGACTGGTCAGCGACGCTCAGGTCGAAGACGCCATGCGCGTCCTATGGACCGACTTTCGCATCGCTTCCGAACCCGCCGGCGCCGCTGCTCTCGCCGCCCTTTGCGCCGGAGTCTACGTACCCGAGCCGAGCGAACGGGTCGGCGTTCTACTCTGCGGCGCCAACGTTGATGTCCGTTCCTTTCCCTGCGTGTTCGGCGCGGCATGAGCGACCGCGACTCGAGGGCACGCCTCGCCGGTCCAAGACGCCGCTCCTCGCCCGACTCTTTCCCCGAACGGGCCTGCGGCCGTCCTGGGTTGTCGTCGAACAGCGAATCCTCGACGATCCTCCGGAATCGCGGTCGGTTATTTAGCGGTTTGCCGCTACCGCGAGAATTGCGCCGCTGGTTTGAGGTTGGCGCCAGCGCCGCCCATGCACTTTCCATATGGGCGCCGGCTTTTCCCATCAGGCCGGACGCCGCAGCGGTCCGTCGGACTACTTGGCGAAGGCCTGTTCCATGAGCTTGGCGTGCTCGATCAAGTGCGCCGCCTTCGAGCCCGTTGCCGGGCTGGCGCTTTCCTTGCGCGAGATGCAACGGATCGGCCGGCCGAGGGCGCCCGGCAGGCGCGCCTGCACGAAGTACCAGCCGCCCATGTTCCAAGGCTCTTCCTGAACCCAGACGAGCTCTGCGTCTTCCGGGAAGGGCGCGAGCGCTTCCTTTAGCTCGTCGGCGCGCAGCGGGTAGAGCTGCTCAAGGCGTACGATCGCCACGTCACCCACCTTGCTGCTTTCGCGTGCCGCGAGAAGGTCGTAGTAGACCTTGCCCGAGCAGAGCAGGATTCGCCGGACCTTCTTCGCCTTGAGTGCTTCCTGCTCGCCGAGGATTCGGCGAAACTGACCGCTCGCCAAATCGTCCGTCGTAGAGATGGCCCGCCGGTGACGGAGCAGGCTCTTCGGCGTCATGACGATGAGCGGCTTTCGGTACGGACGCACCACCTGCCGGCGAAGGAGATGAAAGATCTGCGCGGGCGTGGTGGGGTTGCAGACTTGAAGATTGTCTTCAGCGCACATGCCCAGGAAGCGTTCGAGTCGCGCGCTGGAGTGTTCCGGGCCCATGCCTTCGAAGCCGTGGGGGAGCAGCAGGACGAGCGCGCTAAGACGCGACCACTTGTCCTCGGACGAGCAAAGGAACTGGTCGATGATGACCTGGGCGCCGTTGGCGAAGTCGCCAAACTGCGCTTCCCAGCAGCACAGTGCGTCGGGCGAGTCGAGGCTGTAGCCCCATTCAAAGCCAAGCACGCCGGCCTCCGACAGCGGACTGTCGTAGATCTCCAGGTGCGCCTGGTCCTCCGTAAGGTGGCCGAGGCGCGTGTGGCGCCGTCCTGTTTTTGAATCGTAGATGACCGCATGGCGGTGGCTGAACGTGCCGCGGCGCGAATCCTGCCCCGTCAGGCGAACGCGCACCCGGTCCGCCAAGAGCGACGCCATGGCGAGGTTTTCTGCCGTTCCCCAATCGACGTTCTGACCCGTCTCGCGAATCTTGCGCTGTTTTTCGAGAAGGAAACGATCGAGACGGCTGTGCGGCGTGAACCAGTCAGGCACAGTGGTGAGCCGATCGAGCAGCATGTTAAGACGCTCCAGCGGAACACCCGTGTCCACCTCAGGAACGTCCTTGTCGGCGCCGCCAACGTAGCCCTTCCACAGGCCTTCCATCGAACGGGGCACGAGCGCGTAGTCGCCGTCGCGGGTTTCATCAAGGGCGGCGTCGAGGTCGGCGCGACGGCGCGCCTTGATCTCATCGGCTTGTGCTTCCGTGATGCTGCCGCTCTCCATCAAACGCTGCACATAGGCTTCGCGCACGGTGCGCTTGCGGTCGATAGCGTCGTACATGACCGGCTGGGTGAAGCGCGGTTCGTCGCCTTCGTTGTGGCCGTACTTTCGGTAACAGTACAGGTCGATGACCACATCGCGGTGAAAGCGCTGCCGGTATTCGGCGGCCAAGCGAACCACGTGCGCGACGGCTTCCGGGTCCTCGCCGTTGACGTGAAACACCGGGCAGCGAAGCATGCGCGTAATGTCCGTGCAGTAGCGCGTCGAGCGGCTGTCTTCGGGAACGGTGGTGAAACCGATCTGGTTGTTGATGACGACGTGAACGGTGCCGCCCGTGCGGTAGGCGTCGAGGTCCATGAGGTTGAGCGTTTCGGGCACGATGCCCTGGCCGATGAAGGCGGCATCGCCGTGGATGAGGAGCGGCAGGACGCGCGTGCGATCCAAGTCGCCCTTGCGGTCCTGCTTGGCGCGGGTGCGCCCCTCAACCACGGGGTTGACGAACTCGAGGTGGCTGGGGTTGAACGTGAGCGTGACGTGGACGGGGCCGGACGCTGTTTCACGGTCGAGGGAGAACCCGTGGTGGTACTTCACGTCGCCGCTACCGAGATGCAACTCGGGCTGGTCGTCGTCAAAGCCCGCGAAGATTTCCCGCACGTTCATCTCCATGATGTTGACCATCACGTTCAGTCGCCCACGGTGGGCCATGCCGAGCACGATCTCGTCGACTCCGAGGGCCGCGACGCGTTGGAGAAGTTGGTCGAGCATCGGAATGACGCTCTCGCCGCCCTCGAGGGAAAAACGCTTGGCGCCGATGAACTTCGTGTGCAGGAACTGCTCGAAGATCTCTGCGTCCGTGAGCTTTGTCAGAATACGCACCTGGTCTTCGGTGCTCAAGTCGATGTCGTTCGCTGTCGACTCGAGCTGGTGCTGCAGCCAGTTTCGCGCCTCGCGGTCTTCCAGGAAGGTGAACTCGGCGCCGATCGAACGCGTATAGGTGTCGTTCAGGCGCTGAATGATCTCGCCCAAGGTGGCCGTTTCCGGTCCGGCGAGGTCGCCCGTGCTGAACACCGTCGAAGGGTCGACGTCGGCCAGGCCGTACCGCTCCAGAAAGAGATCGTCCGAATCGAGCTTTCCCTTGAGTCCGATGGGGTCGAGGTCGGCGTAGAGATGGCCGCGCACGCGGTAAGCGTTGGTAAGCGCCGACACGCGCCCCTGGAGAGCGTTCGCCGTGAGCACGTCGGGACTGGGCGGAAAGCTTCGACCCATGAAGGTCGGCACGTTCTCGCTGGTCGGCGGCAGGTGGTAGATGCCGGACGGTGCCCCGGCATCGGCGCCGTTGGATCCGCCATTCGAGGAGTGCCCGTTTGCACCGTTTGCCGTCGGTGCTGCGAGTGTGCCGGCGGAGGTCAGCTGGGGCCAGTCGCCCTGGTCGAGCCCATCGAAGTAGCGCTGCCACGCGCTGTCTACGGAAGCCGGGTTTTGCACCCAGCGAAGGAACATCTCCTCCACCAGGCCCTGATTGACACCGAAGTCATTTGCCATCGACCTCGAAACTACTTTTTTTTGAGGCCGCCGGCCATCATTTAGCGCGGGACCAGGCGCCCCGGGCGACGTGGCGCAAACCGCTCGCTGCGGGCCGTTCAGCCGCCGCTTGAACGGGCCGCCCGAGCGCATCCAAATCCCGCGGAGCCTTCCGATGCGGCTCCAACGCCCGCAGCCAAGGGCGCCCTTACGCGAGAATCGCGGAGACCGATTCGTCCGCGTAAATACCCGGCATGGGGTGGCGGGCGAAGCGCGCCGCACCGGCGGCGGCCCGGGCCGAAGCCGTGTCCTGGGCGAAGCGCACGAGTAGCGCCAACTCAAAGGTGCGGCCGAGGGTCAACGCAAAGCGCCGAGCGCCGCCCTCGAGCCGCTGGCGGTTGGGTTGGGCGCCGGC
>JBCCRV010000197.1:0-10934 GCA_039201085.1 Myxococcota bacterium
CCTTCAATGGGGCCCCCAGCCCCGCGACCCCGGTCCTTGGACGCCCCGCGCTCGCCGAAGTAGCGACCATCAAAAAAATGGATGCCCGCTGCAGCGATGCGGTCTGCCCTTTCGGCTCAGCCGCCGACGGCGGCTTCAATGCCTTGAACCGTCTTGGGAGCTTGATCCGTCAGGACCTCCGGCGCCCCCTCGGTGACGAGCACGTCGTCTTCGATGCGAATGCCGCGTACGTCGGCGAAGGCCTCGAGTCGGTCGCGGTTGATGGCATCTTCGGCAAAGGCGCAGCGCTCTTTGTCGTGAAGGATCGCGGGCACCTGGTAGAAGCCGGGTTCGATCGTTACGGCCATGCGGGGCTTGAGCGTGCGGTCGAGGCGAAGGAACGAGAGGCCAAACTGCTCGCTTCGCTCAAAGCCTGCGTCGTAGCCCGCGCGGTCGCCAAGGTCTTCCATGTCGTGCACGTCGAGGCCGATGAGGTGGCCGACGCCGTGCGGGAAGAAAAGCGCGTGCACGCCGCGTTCGACGAGGCTGTCCGGGTCGCCACGGAGAATGCCAAGCTCGACGAGGCCGGCGGTCAGCGTCCGGCACGCGCGCAGGTGCACGTCACGGTAGCGCGCGCCGGGCCGCACTTCTGCAATGGCGTCGAGCTGGCTCTGTAGAACCAGCTCATACACGTCGCGCTGGGTGGGCGAAAAGCGGCCGCTCACGGGCCAGGTGCGCGTCACGTCGCCGGCCCAGCCTTCGGGCGTTTCGGCGCCGACGTCGGCGAGGAGCAAATCACCGTCGGCGCACACCCCGCCGTGATGGTGGTTGTGCAGCACTTCGCCGTGCACCGTCACGATCGGCGAGTAGGCCGTGCCCATGCCGCGCATGTGGAGCGCGTGTTCCATCGCCGCGCAGATGGCGTACTCGGGTGTGCCCGGCGTTGTCGCGGCCATTCCCGCGACGTGGGCGGCGATCGTCGCGTTCGCGGCGGCGCGCAGTTGATCGATGGCGGCCGCGTCGTGCACCGATCGAAGGTCGATGAGGGCGGCGATCAGTGCGTCGTTCACGGCGCCATCACCGACGAGGCGTGCCTGCTCGAGTTGCGTGTGGTGCCCCGGTGCGGGAACCGTCGCCGCGCCGCGGGCGTCGCCGGGCGTGCCATAAGCGATGCGGCAGCCCGCCTGCGCTTCGAGGCTCTCACGCGACGGGCGCTCGCCGTGCCAGAGTGCGTCGTCCGCGTCGGGTGCGGGCACATAGAGCGTCCAGTCCGCGGGGTCGTTTCCGCCGTAGCTTAGCCAGGCGTTTTCGATGGCCTCGCCGGCTAGGTAGAGAAAGTGGCTGGCAGCGCGAAATGGATAGACGTTGGCGGTGTAGTTGCGCGGCGGCGGCGACCCCGCGGGGAGGATCGCCGCCGTGCGACCGAGCTGAGCGCCGAGTCGCTGGCGGCGTTCTTTGAGCGCCTCGGGCGACGTGCGCGGCGCCTGGGCGCCGGAAGCAAAGGGAGCCGAACCGCGCGGAGTCGAAGTGCTCACGACGGCTATTCGCTGGCCGTCAGTCGAACGACCTCGCCGCCGATGAAGGTCATGTAGAGCTCACCGTCGTTGTCTTCGCCGAAGGAAGTCAGACTGCCCGGAAGACCGTCTTCGAAGTTGAGGCGCTGGACGTTCGTGGCTTCCCCGTCGCAAAGGTAGAAGGCGGCGAGATCGTTGCTGTTGAAATCGCCGAAAAGGTAGAAGCCCTGCAATCCGTCGATGGCCGTGCCGCGGTACACGTAGCCACCGGTGATCGAGCTGCCGCCGCGTACCGAGTCGTTGTCGCGGTCGAAGTTGGCGTGCGGGTACACGTGGACCGGCTCGTGATGATCCGGTATGCGGTCCAGGTCGCCAGGGCGAAACACCTCGAAGCCTTCGTATGCGCGCCAGCCCAGATTGGCGCCGCCTTCGTCGGGCGCGATGACCGAGATCTCTTCGAACTCGTTTTGGCCAACGTCGGCGACGTACAGGTCGCCCGTCATACGGTCGAAGCTGATGCGCCAAGGGTTGCGTGCGCCGTAGGCCCAAATCTGCGGTAGGCCGCCACCGTCCAGGAAGGGGTTGCCGGGCGCCGCGAAGCGGCCGTCGGCATTGTCGATGTCGAGGCGCGCGATCGAGCCGAATAGCGTATCCGTGTCGAGGCCGTTGTCGTTCGGGTCACCGCCGCTGCCTTCGTCACCGATGCCGGCGTAGAGGTAGCCGTCGGGGCCAAAGACGGCGATGCCGCCGTTGTGGTTGCTGAACTCGTCCGCGCTGGTCGTCATAATGCGCTGCACGGCCTCGGCGTCGGCACGCAAGGGGCTGTCGTCGCTGCGGCGGTACTCGTCAATGGCGTTTCGGCGGGGGCCACTTGGCGTGACGTAGACAAAGAAGCGGCCACTTCGGGCGTAGTCGGGCGCAAAGGCGGTGCTCAACAGGCCCTGCTCGCCGCTCGTGTTGATGCCGGTCACGCGAAGAAAGGGGGTGTCGACCAACGAGCCGTCCTCGTAGACACGGATCTGGCCTTCCTTTTCGGTGATGTAGAGGCGGTCCTCACCGGGCGCAGCCGTGATGTGCACGGGCTGGCTCGCGCGTGCGATCGTCTCGAAGCCCAGCGTGGGTGCGGTGCGCTCCGCGCTGCAGTCGACGGGGCCCGTGTCCACGCCTTCGTCGACGGCCATCTCGACGCCCTCATCCAGGCCCTCATCGACGCCTTCGTCCGGCCCCGCCTCGACGCCTTCGTCCGCACCTTCATCGGCCGATCCGTCGGCGGTACGCGCGTCATCGATGACCGTCGAATCGTTCGTCGCGTCGGCGGCGGCATCGGTGGAAGAGTCGTCGTCCCCGCAGCCGAGGGCCAGGGCAAGCATGAGAAATCGGGCGATCCGCATGCTGTGCTTGTAGCGGAAAGCACAAGGAACTGCACGGGGGGCGCCTTGGCAGGCGGCGAAGCACGGTGTAGGAAAACGCCTCCATGGCCGAACCTACGCCTCCTGAGTCCTCATCGCCCTATCGAAAAAACGCCAAGAAGGACGGGAAACCGCCTTACCGCGAGCTGACCTTCGCTGCTCTTGCGCTGGGTGTGGTTCAGGGCGCTGTGCTCACCGCGTCCTTCGTCTATATCGGGTTGCGCCTCGGCTTTGGCATCTCCGGCTCGACGGTCGCGGCGATCACCGGTTTCGCGCTCCTTCGTGGCGTCGGCCGGAAGGCCTTCAAGGTCGAAGGCTGCGGATCGATTCTCGAGACCAACATCAACCAGACGATCGCGTCGGGCATCAACACGGCAAGCGCCGGCGTGGTGTTCACCTTTCCGGCGCTCTTCCTCTTGGGCTTCGCCGACGAGATCAACTACGGGCACGTGCTGCTCGCCGCCGTGGCGGGTTCGTTCATGGGCATCGTGGTGATCATTCCGCTGCGAAAGCAGATGATCGAAATCGAGCGGCTGCGCTTTCCTTCGGGCATTGCCGTCGCTTCGATTCTTCGCGCGCCGGGGGCCGGTGCGGCGAAGGCGAAGCTTCTACTCGTGGGGTTTGCGGTCGCTTGCACGCTGACGCTGCTGACCCAGTACCACGTTATTCCAGAGACGTTGGAGATCGGTTCATGGTTTCTGGACGACAAGGACGAAGCCCGCGGCGGCGTCGGCGTTGTGCTGCTGAGCACCAGCCTAGCACTTTCGATGGCCAACTTCGGCGCAGGGCTGCTGAGCGGAAAGGGCGGGCTCGCTTTTGCCGCCGGCGGCGTGCTTTCGTGGTGGATCATCGCGCCGTACGTGGCGTCGCAGGGCTTGATTGAAGGTGATCCAGGTGGCATGGATCTATGGGGCGCGGTCTACTTCCAGATGCTTCGCCCTGTCGGTATCGGCGTGCTCATCGGCGGTGCCCTTAGCGGTGTTGTGCTCAGCTATCCGGCCCTCAAGGGCGCCATGAAGAGCCTCGGTTCGGCGGCGAAGCTCGCGAGCTCACAGGATCCTTCGGACGTGGAAGAACTTCCTCCCAAGGTGCTCTTGTTCGGCCTTGTGGGTAGTTTCATCGCGCTCTTCACCGTCGCCTTCCTCGGGGCCGACGGCGCCATTGCGACGGCGATCAGCGTCGCCGTTGCGGGCACCGTGTGGCTCGGTCTAGCCGGCCTTATCGTCGCGCAGGCGACGGGCGCGACGGACATCTCGCCGCTCTCGGGTTTGGCGCTCATTGCCGTCACGCTCATGCTGGCGATCACGGCGAACAATGTGATGCTCGCCGTTACCATCGGCGTCGCCGTGTGCGTGGCCACCAACCAGTGCGCGGACATGATGAGCGACCTCAAAACCGGTCATCTCGTCGGCGGCATTCCGCGCCGTCAGCAGCTCGCCCAGTTTATGGTGGCCTGGGTCGGACCGATGGTGGCCATCGGCACGGTTGTGCTCTTGTGGAAGGGCGGCGAAGGCGGCACGGGTGGCTTTGGTCCCGGTACGGACCTGCTTGCGCCGCAGGCCGGTGCGCTCCAGGCAATGGTGGAGGGCGTCGTCGGCGGCAACGCGCCGCTCGACAAGTACTTCGCCGGCGCGCTGATCGGCGGAGGCCTCGCGTTCTTTCCGATCAGCGGCCTCGGCGTTCTGATCGGTCTTGCGATGTACCTCCCTTTTGAGATCACGTTGCCCTACGGCATTGGCTGCGTGATTTCGATGGTGCTCGAGAAGCGCAAGGGCCGCCGCTTCTATGGCGATGTGATCGTGCCGATCGGCGCTGGCCTGATCATCGGTGAGGCACTGACGAGCATCACCTTCACCATTGCTGGATTGATACCGGACGCGTTCTGGCTGACCCGCACCGGCACGGCGCTGAAGTACAGCCCGCTTGCAATCCTGGTAGTCGTGTTGCTGCGCGTCCTTTGGAGTCGTCGCGGCCACTGGACCGTTTGGCTTGGGCGCAGCGTTCGTGATCGTCGTGCCCAGGGCGGCTTGCTCTTCGTGCTCGGCCTTACCTATGCTGCTTGGTTCGCCTCATTCCTGGCAAAGCGCGACATCGAAGGGGCCCCATCCGCGCAGGGCATGGAGCTGGTGGGCCTTTGGATGGAGCAGGCCGGTCCGCGTTTTGCGGGTGGACTGGTGTTGATGATGCTCGGCGGTGCCTTGGCGCGTCGACGCAGCGCAGGAACGAGCGCCGACGCGGAAAGCAGCGAATCGTCGGCTCTCGCTCCAGCCGCGATGTTGGAGTCCATCGAAGCGAAACTGCTGGAGATGAATGCGAGCGACCTTCCCGTCGGCGCGGAGAAGCTCTCGGCGGAGCTCGACAAGTTGCTCAACGAAGACGTGCCCGCGTTCATCGATCAGCGCACGGCCATCATCGATGAACTCGGCCTCGAACAGTTCGCCGAGATGATCGGCCACTTCTCGTCGATGGAGCGTGCAGCGGCCCGAACGTGGAGCGCGCTGATGGACGAGGCGTACGCGGAGGCGGTGCCGAGTCTGGCGCGCGCGAAGCGAGCGGCGGCGGCAGCCAAAGAAGCGTACACAGTAAAGTAGCTTGCGTAGCCGCTGGCGGGCGGACGGCACGGTACACGCAGCGGGGGCCGCGCCGGGCCTTGCCCCTCGGCGTGACGTTCCTACGATTTTCCCCATGCTTCATTCGCGTTGGGCTCGCTTTGCTCTCTTCCTCGTCGCAGGAGCCGCCGCTTGCGGCGACGATGATGGATCGGCAACGGAAGCCGGTCCGGAAGTGGGCGCGGAAGCCGGTGTTGATGCGCCCTCCGAAGTCGGCGACGTGGCTTTGGAGGCCGACGTCGATCCGGGGCCCGAAGGCACGTTCCTGTTGGTGAACCGTACGCAGACGCCGCAGGGCCGCTTCGTCCTGCTGAACCTGCTGTCGAACCTGGGACCGCAGGAGGTCGACCCAGCTCAAGCCCGCGAAGCGACGGGGTTTTCGCGCGTGGAGGTCTTCAACGAACGCGTCTACCTCTTTGACGGCGAATCGCTCGAAGCCGTTCGCTTTGCGTTGAGCGACGACGACGAACTCGTCGAGGAAGACCGCTTCAGCTTCGCCGGTCGCGGCGTTGCGTTCTTCTACAACACCTTTCACTTCATCAGCCCAACCCGTGCCTACTACCTCGACCTCGACGAGGATCGGGTCATCGTCTTCGACCCCACGGCGATGGCGATCGTCAGCGAGTTCGACGCACCGGAACTGGGCCGGGAAGACTTCGACACGAGCGGCGGTTTCATGGTGCAGCTCGGCGATGAGGTGTACGCCGCGATGAGCTTTGGCAGCACACGCACCCTCGAAGCGCTGCCGGAGCTCAACGTCGTCGTGCTTTCGGCCAGCGAAGATCGGGTCCTGCGCGCCTTCGCCGACGCGCGCTGCGGCTTCGCGGGCGGCGCGTTTGTCGACGATGGGCGCGTCTACGTCGCAGGCGATTGGGCGAACGGTGTGCTCTCGCTCTTTGGCGATGAAGCGCTGCCGCCGCCCTGCCTTTTGCGGTTCGGCGCCGGTGCCGCCGAGTTTGAAGCGGACTACTACGTCGACCTGAGCGCGGCGACGGGCCGGCCGCACGTCACGAGCGTTTCATCCGGCGGGCCCGGTCAGGTGCTGTTACGGGTGTACGACACGGACCAAGACGAGTTCGCCAACGTCATCGAGTTCTTCTCCACGCCCGTTTGGCGCTTTGCGACGATGGACCTGAACACGGGAGAGACGCGCCCCTTTGCGGAAATGCCGCTTGGCGTGTGGTCCTTCGACCCGTTCGTCGCCGGGGACGAGCGCTACGTGCAGGCATTCGATCGGGCTGCGGGGCGCACCACGCTTTTTCGCATTGCCAGCGCAGGTCTCGTGGAAGGCGTGAGCGTGGCGGGCGACGTGCAGACGCTCCACCGGCTGCGGTGAGCCGTCCCATCGAGGTGCCCCGCAGGCGAACGCCCCCACGCGCGGCCCTTGGCGGAAGCCCACGGGGACGCCAGCTTCGAGCGTCGAGCGGCAAGTCCCCTCCGGGAAGGGTATAACCGCGACGGGTTTCCATCATGCCAGCGGTCGTACAGGTGCGCGGACTGCGCTTCGCCTATGGGGAGGCCTTTGAGCTTTCGATCGACGATGTGACGATCGGGCCGGGGGTCTTTGGACTTCTCGGGCCGAACGGCGCAGGGAAGAGCACGTGGATGAGCTTGATGTGCGGACTGCTCCGCGCGGGCTCGGGAACGGTTCACGTGGGTGGCCAAGTGATGTCCCCCGATGCGAGCGATCTTCGGGCGCGGGTCGCGCTCATGCCGCAGGACTTCGGCCTCTTTCCCGGTTACGACGTTGCCGGCTGCCTTACCTACTACGGCACCCTGCGCGGCATGGCTGCATCGGAGGTGAAGCAGCGGCTTGACGAACTGAGCCGTCTTCTTGATCTGAACGCGCTCTTTGCCATACGGGTCGAGCACCTGTCGGGCGGCCAGCGGCAGAAGGTGGGCCTCGCCATGGCCATGCTTGGTCAGCCGGAGTTCCTTCTCGTCGACGAGCCGACCGCCGGCCTCGATCCGATCGAGCGCGATCGCGTGCTTGCCGTTCTTCACGACTACGGCGAGCGGGCCACGGTCGTGCTTTCGACGCACATCGTCGAAGACGTGGAAGCTTGCTGTGAGCGCGCGGCCATCGTGATGGGTGGGCGCGTGGTCGCTTCCGGAAACATCGATGCGCTCCGCACCCGCCTCGCCGGCAGGCTTTGGATGCGTCCAGAACGCCCGTCGCCGTCCACGGGGGAACGGGCGCGCGACACGAACGCTCGCCCTCGACTCCTGCGGGCGGGTCGGTTTTGGGAATGGGCCGTGTCCGATGCATCGCCCGGCGCCGAATGGCACCCGCTCGAAGCCGATCTGCGCGCCACGTTCCTTCATCTGCTCCATGTGGAAAACGGCGCGAAGGACGCGCTCGCGTTGGCCTTCGACGCGCCCGGGATGGCGGCGCACCGCAGCGCTGAAGATGAAGCCGTCAACACGGTTGAAGGCGATGGCTGACGCGCGCCCGAGGGCGCAGGGGTGCTAAGCCTTCGCATTCTGCGGGCGGAGCTCGGGCGTATCGTTCGCCGGCCCGTGTACCGGTTCTTCTTGGCGGCGGCGGCGCTCTACCAGCTTTGGGAGGTTCTTCAGCTCGCCGACGTGCCCTCGGGTCCCGTTCGCCACAACGCGCCGGCGAGCCTCGACCTGCGCGCGACCTTCCTCATGCTCTACTTGGTGGGCACGGTCGCGCTGCCGTGGCTCTGCGCGGAAGTGGGCAAGGAGCGTTTTTCCGGTACGCGCGACTGGGTGGACCAGTGTCGCCCGCGCTCCACTCTAATGTGGATGCGCTGGCTGGCGATCAGCCTCGCGGGATCTCTCGTCGCGGCCGTGGGCTTGCTCGTATTCCGCTTCGTTCCGGCGCTTATCGACGTCGATCGGTACGCCTTCGGGACGTTTACGCCGTGGAGCACGCTTCGGGCTTGGTTGGTTTTCGCCCTCATACCGTGTGCGTCCTTTGCCGGTCTCCTGCTGTTCTTGGCTGAACGCGTACGTCGAATGTCCGTGCTCTACGGCGCCGCTGTGGCCTTCGTTGCGCTCTGGTTTGCGCTCAAGACACTCGGCTCGCTCTTTAGCGAGGGCACGCTCCTTCACGCCCTTTTCGCCGCGTTGGAACCGTTTGGCACCGTGGCGCACGTCAGCGCCGTGCGCGGTTGGGGACCGGAGCAGCTGAACGCTGCGCTCGTTCCTATCGACGGGCTTATGCTGGCCAATCGGGCCCTATGGCTTGCCCTTGGCGTGTTGAGCGTGGCCACGCTTGCGTCACGTCGGCGCCGTGTTCCTGCAGCGATGCCCGCCGGGCGTTCGCCCTTTGGTGCGACCAGCTGGAAGGTCGCAGGGCTTGCCGTCGTGCTCCTCGCTGCGTCGACGTTGCGCAGCGTTCGCCGCTTCGACGGCACGCTACCAACGACGGACGTGCTCGTGCACGACCTCGAGGGTCCGCTGCGCATTGTGACCCTAGGGTGGGCGGCGATCGCGATTGTAGGCGCCTTTTGCTTACACGACGTGCACCGCACGGACGCTTGGCTTCGAACAGCGAGCGCTTCGGCGACTCGGGTGGCCCTGCGGGCGCTTTCACGCATCTCGCTTGGCGCGGTGGGCCTCTACGCGCTGGCCATGGCGGCCCTCTTCTGCGGTCAGCTGGCCCTCACGCGCGGCGTTCGAGGGCTTCCGGACACGCTGTGGCTCTATCCACTCGAGCTCTTCGTCTTTCAGCTGCCCACGACGATCTATCTTATCGCCTTTGCACTTGCGGCCGCTTTGGCCACGCGTCGCCGCGTCGCGGTGCTTGGCGCCCTGCTGCTGCCCTTCGTACTCGATCAGGCCTTCGCCGTTGCTGGCCAGCCCTCGGATCTATTTCGCCCGGCGATGGTGCCGGACCTCGACTACAGCTTCATGGCGGGCTTTTCGGGTCAGTGGGTTGGCCACCTCGCGTATCTGCTCCACTGGGCAATTCTCAGTGCGCTCGTCCTTGCTGTTTCCGTTCGGCGCTGGGCGCGCTGGCTCGGTCGGCCGGTGCCCATCCAGCGTCGAGGACTGCTGGCGCTTTCCCTTGCGTTCGTGGCGTCGCACGCGCTGATCCTTTACAACGTTGCGTCGCTCAACGGGTGGAATCCGCCCACCCTTCTTGAACGCATGGCGGCGTACGAAGACGCCTGGGGACACGTGCGCGGCCTGCGTCAGCCGGTGCTCGCGGGCGGCGACTACCGCGTGGATTTGTTTCCCTCGAGCGGACGGACCCAGGTCCGCGGAACGCTGCGCATCGTCAACCCGCACGCGGTGGCCGTTCCGGCCGTTCACCTTGCGTGGCACCACGAGCTGGTTGTCGAGGCGATCGAATGGAGCGGGGCCGACGTGCAGATCGACACCGACCGCAGCCACGCGGAGCTGATCCTCGATGCCCCGCTGGCCCCCGGGGCGGATGCGACGCTTCGTTGGCGTGCGCATGTGCCGCCGGAGCAGGGCTTTCGCGACATCGATCGGCGCGCGTCGCAGACGTGGGCGTCGGAAGTTCAAACGCTTCCCGGCGGCACGAACATTCTGAACCTGCGCCTCCTGCCTACGGTGGGCTATCTGCGGCGCTATGAGCACGGCGCCGCCTGGGCGCGGAGCCGCTTTCGCCTTGGCGAAGGCGCCGCCGTCCCCGATCGAGACGATCCACGGGCGGCGTCGGTAGCCCATGGGGCGAGCCATTTGGGGCGCGGCGACTGGCGTTTGGTGCTCAGTACGGAAGCGCCGCAGACGCCCGTCGCCGGTGGCCGGCTCGTTCGCCGTTTCCAGTCGGGCGGACGGAACGTCGCGGAGTTCGTGAACGTCGATTCGCTCGGCTGGACCCATCTGATCAGCGGCACATACGCGTCGCGGCGCGCCGGCGAATCGATCGAGCTCTTCCACCATCCCGGCCACGACTGGAATGCGGACGAACTGGCGTCGACGTTGGAAGCGAGCTTCGACTGGTTTGCGCAGCGCTTTGGCGGCTCCCTCGGCGGGCCGATACGCGTGGCCGAGGTGTCCTTTCACCACGGGGGATGGGGCGCGCTTGGCGGCTCCGCCTTTGCATCGGAGATCGACATTTGGAAGGCCGACGCGTCGCTTGACGGCGGCGCTCGCGTTCGCGACTTCGCCCGTTTTGTCGCGGCGCGAACGTTCATCCGGGATCACGTGGTGCCGGCGGATGTTGCCGGGGCGAAGACCATTCACCGCGGGCTGATCGCCGCCCTTGCCGATTGGTGTGCCGACGAGCTTGACGCAAGCCCCGAGCGCGCCCGAGCGCGTCGCCAGCGGCGCGTCGATCAATGGGTCGAGGGACGCGCACTGGCCGAAGAAGAGGGCGCGACCCCCCTTGAGGAGTACCGTGATTCGCGCGGAGCCCGATCGCTCCTGCCGCTCCGTTTGATGCGTCTTCGCGCCCAGGTGGGCGAGAAAGCCTTCGCCGATGC
>JBCCRV010000198.1:0-10881 GCA_039201085.1 Myxococcota bacterium
AGGCGGTGTCCTTTTCGAAACAACTTCAGGCACGCGTTCGTGCGGCCCAGCGCGAACAGGAGCGAAAGCTCGGCGCGCGCGTTGAGGCGCTTCGCAACGTGCCGCTCGAAGAGCTCGTTCGCGAAGCGCACAAGGTGCGTGGAGGCTTCGCCCAGCATCGCACCCTGACCGTCCTGGCCGGTGAGGTGGAAGGGGCCGCTCGGGCCGGGGAAGGGGACCGGGCGCGGGTCGCGCTCGAAGCGCTCATCGAGGAAGCGCGACGCATCAGTGCCCTTCCTGACTTGGAGGCGCCGCCCTCTGAGGGCCCGGCATCGAACGCGTCCGCGCCGCGGGCCGGTCGAATCCTCATCGCCGACGATGACGACGCGATTCGCCGCATGACCAAGCTCGTGCTCGAGCGCGTCGGAGGCTACGAGGTCGTGGCGCTTCCCTCGGGCGAGGGTGTGCTCAAGCTCCTCGAAGACGAGTCGTTCGATCTGCTCATCGCCGACGCGATGATGCCGGGCACAAGCGGCATCGAGCTCTGCGCGGCCCTGGCCGATTCGGATCTGCCCGTCGCCGTGCTCAGCGCCGCGTCGCCGGAAGAACTCGGCACCGAGCCCACCTGCCGCTGGTGGCGGAAACCGCTCAGCGCCGACGAGCTTCTCGAACGCGTCGCCGAATGCATGGACGGATGAACTTCGATCGCTAGATTGGGCCGTTGAAGGTGTCGCAGCGGAGCATGTCGCCCGTTGCGAACCCTTCGCGAAACCAGCGAACGCGCTGCTCCGAGGAGCCGTGGGTCCAACTCTCCGGCGAGACACGCCCGCCGGCGCGGCGCTGCAGCGTGTCGTCACCGATGGCGGCGGCGGCGCGAAGGCCTTCCTCGAGGTCGCCGGCTTCGAGCATGGGCGGCTGGCGCTGGTTTACGTGGTAGGCCCACACGCCGGAGTAGCAGTCCGCCTGAAGCTCCTGCCGGACCGTCAATCGGTTCGCTTCGACTTCGGGCAGCTGGCGCCGTTCGGCGTGCACCCGCGCGCTGACGCCGAGCAGCGTCTGCACGTGGTGGCCCACTTCATGGGCGACAACGTAGGCCTGCGCAAAATCGCCCGGCGCACCAAAGCGACGGTCGAGCTGCTCGAAGAAGCTCAAGTCGATGTACACCTGCTTGTCCGCCGGACAGTAGAAGGGCCCCACGGCGGACGACTGCATGCCGCAGGCCGAATCGACGGCTTCGCGAAAGAGCACCAACCGAGGCTCTTCGTAGGCGCGGCCCAGGTCGCGAAAGATGTTGCGCCAAATCTCCTCCGTGGTGCCGAGGATCACGGCGACAAACTCCGCCTGCTCGTCCTCCTCGGCGCTCGGCGGCGGCAGCGGTGCCGCGCTTCCGCCCGCCTGGCCTCCGGCTGGCTGAGTGCCGCCTTGGCCGACGCCGGTCGCTTCGAGGAGCGCGGATGGGTCGCGGCCCGTGAGGGCCATGCCAATCGCGATCACCATGACGATGAGCGCCGCGCCACCGCCCAGCTTGGCGCCACCGCCCCGGGCGCGGGTGCGGCGCCGGTCTTCTACGTTGCTGCTCCGTCTCTGGCCCTGCCACCGCATCGCATCGTCCTACCACATGGCATCGGAGAGAGCATCGGGGGCGGGCGCCTTTCGCCGGCGACCAATTCGGGCCATGCCTGCGACGATGGAGGACGCGGTGATTGAAGCGTGCCGGGAAACGATGGCGGAGCACGCCAAGAGTTTCTCCTTTGCCGCGCGCTTTCTCCGACCCGCCGAGCGTGATGCCGCGGCCGTGTACTACGCGTGGTGCCGCCACGTCGACGACGCCGTGGACGAGGTGCCCAGGGCCGAGCAGGCGGCGGCACTCGTTCAGCTACGAGACGAGCTGCAGGCCATCGCGTCTGGAACGCGCACGGGCGTGCTCGCCGTCGACGCCTTTTCGATCGTTCGCCGCCGCCACGCCATTCCGATGCTGTATGCCGAAGAGCTCATCGAAGGCATGGCGATGGACGTAGCGGGCGGCACGTACGGCACCCTGCCCGAGCTCCTTCGCTACTGCCACCGCGTCGCGGGCGTGGTGGGCCTGACCATGTGCCATGTCTTCGGGCTGCGCAGCGACGCCGCGCTCGTGCAGGCCGCCCACATGGGCTGGGCCATGCAGCTGACGAACATCTGCCGCGACGTCGCCGAAGATTGGCGCCGTGGCCGGCTCTACTTGCCCAGCCAGATGCTCGCCACCCACGGATGGAACGGCGCCGTGAGCGGACCGCTACCTCGCCACCCCGCCTTCGCCAAGGTGATTGCTGAGCTGCTCGAAGGAGCCGACGACTTCTACGAATCGGGCGACGGCGGCCTCGCCGCGCTGCCGCCGCGCGCGGCCCTTGCCGTGGACGCGGCGCGAAGGATCTACTCAGCCATCGGCGAGCACCTGCGCGCCCGCGCGTTCGACCCGCACCGGGGGCGGGCGTCCGTGCCGCTTGGGGAGAAGCTGCAGCACGCGGGCCGGGCGCTGGGCGCGGCGTCCCTTCGAGCGACCGCCGCCATCGCTACTCGCTACACGCCGCCGTCGGTCGAGCTGACATTCGAAGACGCGCTTTCAGCGCGCGTGTTGAGTTCGTAACGGTTCGTGCCTTTGGCGCTTTGAGTGTTGATTCTGTCGCAGGCCGCGGCGTTGCGCGACTGGCAAACGCGGTGGGCGACCGAGTACTATGTGCGCTTCACGTAGCGCCGGCCTTCTTCGCTTTCGCCGACATGCTTTTCGAGCCATGCGCTGATGGGCGCCGCCGCTTCGAACACGTCGACGACCTTTTCGCCACACTGCTTGCTGTGAAACCAGCGGCGCGTCTCGAAGCGGCGCGAAACTGTCAGGCCCTTGTGGCGCAGGAGCTCGACGCGGGGGTGGTCCTTGGCGTAGCCGCGCGGGGCGGTCTTGAGGGCCGAGCCGCCGATCTCGAGCTTCGCCTTCGCGGCATCGGCGAGCAGCTTCTCCAGCTTCTTGCCGCTGCGTGCGTCATCGATGGCCGCCCAGAACCGCTTCAGCTGATCGCGGGCCATCTGGTAGCAGCCGCACGCGGCAAAGAGGTGGTCCTTTTCCACATGCAGGTAGTGCACGATGCCCCGGCGCTCAAAGACGGCGGAGCCGTGCGTCTTGTAGGGCGGACGGTCCTTGTGAAAACGTTGGTCCTGGTAGATGCGAAACTTCTTGCCGCTCCCGTAGGCCCGTTCGCCGTCGGCGACGAAGGCCTCTAGGGGCGCTTTCAGCACCGCTTCATAGCGGGGCTTGTTGGCAAGGAACCACTCGCGGTTGTTGTTTTTCTCCAGCTCGGCAAGAAAGGCCAGGGCGTCTTTGGGAAAGCCCTGGAAGCGATCGAAGGTCGGGCGAACGTACTTGGCCATGGCGCCACGGTCGCATGGGGCGGGGCAGCGTTAGCGACGTTTTTCGCAATGTTCCCGGGCGTCCCCGCCTGGTAGCCTGCGTCCCGCATGTCGGTGATCTCCCGCATACGGCACGAGGGCGGCGCGCCGCAGCTTCGGGACGACACGCCTTGGTGGGAAGCGCTGCCGGCCGATTTTGCCTACCAGGACGAGCGCTTTTCGCTGGAGACGGCGGACCGGGTCCGGGTGAACGCCACGGCGGGTTCGGACTTCATGATTCGCACGGCGGCGGCTTCGCTCGTCGGTTCGATGGCGATTCCCGTGGGCTACGGCCCGCGCGGCCTTCGGCGCGCCACGGAAGACTTGGAAGTGTACCTTCCGATGGCCGAGAGCGGCGACGCGAGTCGCTTCTTTCGGCCGCCGCCCAAAGGCGTGCGCGTTCGTGCGAAGAAGGCCAACTGGTTTCCGCGCTTCGATCCGAACGACGGCGTCTGCGAAACCATTCTTTTCGACAGCCCCTTCATGCCGGTGCATCCGAGCCAGCACAAGAAGTACCTGCGCAACGGACGAAACCGCGTGGCCCACGCGCGCTACTGGCGCCACCACGGGCCCGCGCGCCCCACGCTGATCGCCGTGCACGGCTTTGCGGCCGATCTTTACGTGCTCAACGAGTGGTACTTCGCCTTGCCTTGGTTCTACCGCATGGGCTGCGACGTGGCGCTCTTCACGCTGCCCTTTCACGGCCAGCGGCAAGGCCGGCTCTCGCCCTTCAGCGGCCATGGGTTCTTTGCCGGCGGCCCGTCGCGCTTCAACGAAGCCGTCGCCCAATCGGTGATGGACTTTCGCATTCTCAGCCGGTGGCTTCGCGAGGAGCGCGGCGCGCCCGGCGTTGGCGTGGCGGGCGTCAGCCTGGGCGGCTTTACGAGCGCGATCTTGGCCTGCGTCGACGACACGCTCACCTTCTCGATTCCGAACGTGCCGATTATTTCCGTAGCGGACCTCGTGCTCGAGTGGGAACCGGTGGGCACGGCGCTTCGCTCGATCCTGCGCGCCACGGGCCGCGATATCGTCGACGCCCGCAGGCTGCTCGCCGTCAGCTGTCCGCTGACCTACGAGCCGAAGGTGCCAACGGAGCGCCGCATGATCGTCGGTGGCGTGGGCGATCGACTCGCGCCTCCCAAGCACTCGCGTCTCCTGTGGGAGCACTGGGGAGACTCGCCGATTCACTGGTTTCCCGGCAGCCATCTCGTGCACCTCGACCGGGGCGGCTACCTCGAGGAAATGGCCCGCTTTCTGCGCCGCGTGGGCTTTCTTCCCGACGCGTGAGCGAGCCTTCCTACGGGCTGGTCGATCGGGGACCAGCTGGTATAAGTCCGCCATGGCCGATTGGAAGAAGATTAGGACGCTGCTCGACGAGAGCGCCGTGGGATCGAAAGCCGAGATTCGCGGTTGGGTTCGAAGCGCGCGTCCCTCGAAGGCGGGCCTCGTGTTCGTGCAGGTGCACGACGGCACCTGCCACGCCGCGCTTCAGGCCGTCGTGCCCGAAGGGGCCGAGGGGTACGAAATCGCCGCCAAGCTTTCGGCGGGCGCGGCGGTCACTGTGCGGGGCGAAGTGGTGGCTTCGCAGGGCAAGGGTCAGAGCACGGAGCTGCGCGCCGAGGCCCTCGAGTGCATCGGTGAAGTGAACGATCCGAGCACGTATCCGATGCAGCCGAAGCGCCACACGATGGAGCACCTGCGCAAGTACGCGCACCTTCGCCCGCGCACGAACCTGATCGGCGCCGTAGCGCGCGTACGGGACTGCGTGAGCCAGGCGATCCACCGCTTCTTCGCCGAAGAAGATTTCTACTGGGTGCACACGCCCATCGTCACGACGCTCGACGCCGAAGGCGCCGGCGAGATGTTTCGCGTGTCCACCCTCGACTTGATGAACGTGCCGCGCGCGAACGGCGCGGTCGACTTCAGCCAGGACTTCTTTGGCGGCGAAACGTACCTGACGGTCAGCGGACAGCTGAACGTCGAGCCGTACGCGATGGCGCTGAGTCGCGTGTACACCTTTGGACCGACCTTTCGCGCCGAAAACAGCCACACGCGCCGGCACCTCGCCGAGTTCTGGATGGTCGAACCGGAGATCGCGTTTGCGGACCTCGACGACAACGTCGCGCTGGCGGAGAAGTTCTTGAAGTACGTGACCAAGGCCGTGCTCGATGAGCGCGCCGACGATCTCGCGTTCTTTAACCGCTTCGTGCACAAGGGCGTGCTCGACCGCACGGAAACCATGGTCGAGACGGCCTTCGACCGCATCACCTACACGGACGCGATCGACCGGCTAACGAAGGCGGACCAAAAGTGGGAAGTGCTTCCCACTTGGGGCATCGACCTCGGCGCCGAACACGAGAAGTACCTCACGGAGGTTCTCGGACCGGTCGTCGTCACGGACTACCCGAAGGACATCAAGGCCTTCTACATGCGGCAGAACGACGACGGCGAAACGGTGGCGGCGATGGACGTGCTCGTGCCGGGCATCGGTGAGATCATCGGCGGCAGCCAGCGCGAGGAGCGGCTCGACCGCCTCGAAGCGCGCCTAGAAGAAGAAGGCCTGCCCCGCGAGCGCTACGAATGGTACCTCGACCTGCGCCGCTACGGCACGGCACCGCACGCCGGCTTCGGCCTCGGCCTCGAGCGCCTCGTGCAGTACGTGACGGGCGTCGAAAACATTCGCGAGGTCATTCCCTACCCGCGTTCGGCCGGCACTGCGGCCTTCTGAGGCGACTGGCTTCTCGAGCGGACTTTTTTGGGTGAGTTTGAACCGGTTTGACCGACTCGAGGTACCGGTAGTGCATGCGATACCCAACCACCGCGCTCGTTGTCGTTGCCGCCGCGCTTGCAGCCCCGGCTGAAGGGGCGGCTCAGGTCGATGAGACTTTGCCTGCGGACTACGTCGAGGAGCAGCGTGCCGCGCTTGCACTCGTTGCGGACGGTACTGAGACGACGACGGCCGTTCGCGACGGCGCGTGGTCCAACCCCGCGACCTGGACCAACGGCGTGCCCGCGACTGGCGCCCGTGCGCTCGTTCCGCCGGGGCGCGACGTCCGCTACGACGCCATGTTGGACGAGACGGTCGCATCCATACGCGTGGACGGCACCCTGCGCTTTGCCACCGATCGGCCAACCCGTCTGACGGTCGACACGCTCGTCGTCACCCATCCAGGGCGCCTCGAAGTCGGGACGTCGCACGATCCGGTGCGTTTCGCGTTTCCGGCCGAAATCGTTTTTGCGGACGGCGGCGTGACAAATCGCGCCGGTGACCTGGGACTTGGACTCTTGGCCTTTGGGGGTGTCGAGATTCACGGCGAAGCGCGAACGGCCTTTCACCGGCTGACCGCGTCTCCCGAGCCAGGTGCGAGCGCCTTCACGCTCGAGCAGGCGCCTTTTGAATGGCGCCCGGGCGAGCGAATCCTGTTTCCCGCCACAATGCCCATGAACCACGGCGGAATCGACGAAGTGGCGATGCTAGCGGCCGTCGACGGCAGCGCCATCACCGTTGATCCACCGCTTGAACACGCGCGGCCGAGCCCTAATGCAAGCCTGACGCCTCACGTCGCCAACCTCAGTCGATCGGTGGTCTTTCGAAGCGCTTCCGAAGACATCCGCTACCGCGGCCATATTCAGCTCATGCACCGTCGCGACCAGGACGTTCGCTATGCGTCCTTTCAGGGGCTCGGGCGCTCCGACCGACTGCGCGACTACGGGCCAGACAATCCGGTCCAGCGCTATCCCGTGTACGTACACGGCGGTGGTCCAGGCAACGAGTTTGACGATCCGATGCAGCTCGTGGGCAACGTCGTCGAAGGTAGCGCGGGCCACGGCTTCGTTGCCCGCGATACGCATATCGCGTGGGATTTCAACGTGGCCTACCGCATTGCGGGTGGCGGGTTCGTGATCGAAGCCGGCAATGAGACGGGCGCGCTGCGATGGAACCTTGCGGTTCATCTCGAGGGCCGCGCAGGATCGGACGGAGGCCATCCCAAGGCGGCCGCGGGGACGCAGAACTTTGCCGGCGCTGGCGTGGGCTTTTGGTTTCAGTCGCGTCTTGTGTACAACCAGCACAACGTTGCGGCGAACCTGGAAGGTGATGGCTTCGTGTACTTCCATCGGCCTGGACCGCTGAGCCGAGATGTCATGCAGGCATCCCTCGACCATCCGCTCTCGGCCAAATACCTGGACTCTGTCCACATTGATGAGCCTGCGATTCAGGGGTTCTTCGGAAACGAAGCATACGGCACGAACGCCAACGGGCTGCAGGTGATCAAGAACGCCCCCGCCCAAAGCCATGACGACCGCTCCGTCCTATCCCACTTCGTCGCGTGGAACACGCAAAACGGCGTGACGTGGGACTACACTGGGCACTACTTGATGCGTGACTTCGCCCTGTATGCGCACGCCGAGAGCCGCCGTCGCAGCTGGTCTTCCCGCGGCGTGTCCTTGGCCCAGAACATCGTCGACATGACCTTCGACAACTTTCACGTCGAAGGGTACGTAAATGGCTTCCACGTTCATCACAACTCCGCGCAAAGCAAGCTCAAGTTCAACAGCGTCCCGGGCAACCTTCAGGCGGTCAACATGCGCTTCGTCAACAACGAGCACGAGTACGTTCTCAATGAACACGACCCATCGCACCTCATCGTGCACGCGGAGCGTCCAGCGCAGTTTCAGCCACGGTTGGTCCTTCGTTCCGAATCGAATCTCGTTCTCGGTGAGGAAGCGATGGGTCAGCCGACGATCACCTTCTTGGCCGATCGCGAGGACGCCCTTGGGCGCGACGCCTTCTTCTTCGGAACGCCCGAAGATATCGAGTCTGCCGATCTACGAAACGTATTCGAGATGTCCGCCACCGGCCTTACGCAGCAGGGTGTGTATCGGGGCTCAGACGGCGCGCGCTTGGCCCTCTTTGGAGTGCTGCTGACCGATCGTCTCACGGGCGTTCGCGTTGTGCACGAGGTGCCCATCGAGCTCACCGAGGGCTTCCGCAGCGACGCCCCTGAGCGTGGGGCCGTCGAGGTGGCCGTGCGCGGAGGCGTGCGCACCGTCAATAGCCGCCCCTATGCGGCGCACGACCACGCGACCACCCACGCCGGCGGTGTGGTCGAACTCGACGTCCTTGCCAACGATACGGACGTCGATGGCGACGTCATCTCCGTGGTTCGCTTTGGCTCACCCCGCCACGGAACCCTGGAAGAGCTCGGTAGGGGTCGCATTCGCTACACGCCAGACGCCGGCTTCAACGGGCTCGATGCCTTTGACTACCGCATCGTCGACGAAGACGGCTCCGGCCGATCTGCCGATGGCCGGGCTCGCATCGACGTCATCGCCGTAGCCGACGTGACTTCCGCGCCCGTTGGACCCCCGCCCGGAAACGGGGATGAAGACGCTGGCGTGATCGGCCGCGATGCCGGTGCCGATGCGCGCGTTCCAGATGGCGGACCCGGAGGCTTGGATGGAAGTGTGGCGGGCGGCGGGGGTGCCTCGGCAGGCGGCAGCCCGGGCTGCAGCGCTGCGGGAACGGGGGCGCCTGGAACACTGCTCTCGATTTTCGGGCTTCTTGCGTTCGTGCGCCGTCGGGGCAGGTGAGACGATTCGGCGTGATCGCGGCGCTGCTGATTGCGTGCCGCAGCGAACCGCCCGGAAGCGCGGCCGTCGATGGTGCCGTCGACGCATCGGTGGACCGTTCGGTCGATCGCGCCGTCGACGCATTGGACCCCGCGCTCGATGCGGGGGCGGGCGCGTCCGAGGATGGCATGCCGTCGCTGCCGCCGACGCCGGCGGAGGAGGACGCACTCCTCGGAGACGATCGCGTCGGCGATGCCCTTCGCGGGCGCTTTAGTGCGTTCACGGGCGACCCCCTCGAACTCGCTGAAGCGGTGGGTGCGTCGCCCGACTGCGAGCGGGCCAATGTGCATGTCGCGTTGGAAGCGCAGACTCGTCGCGACGGCATGTCCCGGCTTGCACCGATGGCCGTGCCTCGGGCGGTTCTGAGTGGCTGTACGGGCGACGCACACGAGGTCTTCGTGGTCATGACGAGCCCCGAGGTTCCGGCGACGCCCAGCGATCCGCTGGCGAACAATCCGACGACGGAGCTCATTGCGCTCGACCGGACGACGGGCCTCTACAACTACTATGCGCTGACTCGCGAGCAGGATGGATTCACCCTTCAGCGCTGGATCGAGGCGGAGGACGGGTCGATCCTCGAGCGCCGAAAGGCCGCCACAAGGCCTATGGAAGAACGCATCGACGACGAGGGGGCGTGCTTCTACTGCCACGCCAACGGGGCGCCCATTCTCTTGGACGCGGAGCCCTTCAACACGCCCTGGCTTGGCCCCGAGGACGCGGCACCCGCCACCTACACCGGGATCACAGGCGAGATGCTTCGGTCGCGCGGCTCGGTGGACAGCCTTATCAATGTCGTACGGCGCGGCGTGGAGGCCCACGTGGCCGGCGACGGGGGCGTCCGAGGCTACGGTCCACGGGTCATCGCCGGTCTTCTTGCCGGTCAAGCTCGGCGCGTTCTACAGCCGGTCTTCTGCCCTACCGAGTATCAGCTCATTTCACCGCCCGCAGGGACGGCGCCGAGCACGTTCTTTGTCGATCCAAGTTTCGCTGGGGAAACGCCCCCCCACCCCGTCGGCGGCGAGGGCGATGCTTCGCTGGTCAAGGTCCCGATTCGCGCTCAAGTCGACGTGGCCTTGGAGCGGTTTGTCATCGCGCAGGGGTTCATCGATGGGGAAAGCGTGCTCGCGGCGCGCCTCTGGGACCCGTCCGCCGATCTCTCTCGCGCGCGTTGCGACCTGTATTGGGAGCTTCAGCGCGATCTCCCGGAAGAGGCCTCTGCTGCGCGTACGTACCTTCGTGAAGCACTGCACGCGGCATGGCAGATGCGCCCTGCGTCTGCCGCACGAACGCTCGCTCTCCGCCTTCTCGACCCCATGGATGATGCGACGCAAGCGCTCGCGGAGTTCCGCACGTTGCAGCTTGCTTCGTTGGCCGGGCGCGCGTCGAGCACCGCCCTTCCCAATCTTCTCGCCGAAGCTCGGTTACGCGCCGGATGGATGGTCGAGCGTTTTGTTCCGCCTTTTGCCCTTGATCCGCTGGTCTATGAGGTCTGGCTGCATTGAGTGGGATTCGATTCAGACGCCCTTCCGCCCATTGGCGTCAGGTGGAACTGTGCTGTGGGACGCGCACGTGCCGATCCCAGCGCCGTCGGAAACACTTCAGACCACGGTGGAGCTAACGGCGACACCGCCCGAGGACGCCCGCCTCGGCGTGCACCTGCACAACCACCGGTTCAACAGCTGGCGCATCGTGAGCGTGGACCTGCTGCAGTAGGAGCGCGGAGCTCACGCTCCGTCTCCGTCTCCGTCTGCGTCTGCGTCTGCGTCCCCGTCGCCGGAACCCGAACCGTCGCCGGCACCCGAACCATCGCCGGCACCCGAACCATCGCCGGAACCCGAACCATCGCCGGAACCC
>JBCCRV010000199.1:0-10850 GCA_039201085.1 Myxococcota bacterium
CGAGTTCGTGCTTTATCGCGCACCTTCCCGACCGCCACATGTTGAGCAAGCGCTGGCGCGTCCAGGGTTGACCGTTTGCTACGCGGCCCCTACGCCGCGGAGGGCTCCTAAGGGGCCATGGCCAACAAAGGCGAGTCCCGTCCCTCAACGCGCGCGTAGCCAACATGCAAAAGCACTCGAGGATGCTCGCGTCTACATCACCGAAGGAAACACCAAATGAACGTACTCATTACCGGGAGCCGCGGGTTTGTAGGTGGGCGCGTGGCTCAGCGGCTTGTCGCGGCGGGTCATCACGTTACGGCTCTCGCACGGGACGCCAACGCAGCGGATTTCGCCCGAGGGAAGGGCATGGCGCCCCTGTTGGGAACGCTGGCGAACGTGCAGGCGCTCGCAGCGGCCGCGAAGCAAGCGGACGCGGTCGTTCATGCCGCCGCGAGCATGGATCCGGCGTTCGGCCCGATGAACGCAAAGGCGGTGGCTGCCATACTCGACGCGCTCCGGGACGACGCGATATTCGTGATGCAGGGCGGCACGTTGGTGTTCGGAGACACGGGCCCGAGTGCAGCGCCGCAACCTGTTTTTGCGCCCATACCCCCCCTAAGGGATCGGGCCGAACTGGATCGGAGCGTGCTCGATCATCCACGGGGGGCTATCGCCTACGCCTCTTACGTGTTTGGTGGCGAGGGGGCGCTGCTTCCGGGCCTGCTTGCGGCAGCTTCTGCCAAGGGACCCGTTCCCTACGTCGACGACGTGTACTGGAGCGCCGTTCACATCGACGACTGGGTTGAGCTCATTCAACTCATCGTAACCGCGAAGCACACGGGCGCGCGCTTCGCGGCGGCCTTCGACGTTTCGATCCGTGAAGCCGCCGAACATATCGCCCGGAAGAACGGAACGACGAGTGAAGCCGTCGACCCGCTTGCCCTCGCAGAAAAGCTCGGCCCCTTCGGAGCTTCGCTTGCCCTTCAGCAGCGCTTCAACGCCACCGCGGCAAAGAGCACCGGATGGGCGCCTGGCGTTCTATCCCTTGAGCCTGAAGACAACAGCGTCGGCGCGTGAATCCCCCCGCGGTTCATTGCGCGCTCTGCTTCGTGTTCGTGGGGGTCTTCTATCGGTCGAATGAACTGAGGTTGTGTCTGTGCTCAGAACGCTGAACGGGCCGCCGATCGATGTGCTCGGTCATCCGCTGCAGACGTCCAGCTGGTGGTCCGGCGCTGCGTCTCGTCGACTCGTTACACAATGCAGCGTGGGTCGAGAGCACTTCGCGCTCTACCTCGGATGGCTGGTATGGGACTTGGACACGGGCGCACTGATCACGTCGATGCGTCCGAGTTCCAACTGGCCTAGCGCCGTTGTCGGCGAGGCCGAGCCCGTGCTGATCGCGGGAGGCATTGGACAGCCCCTCGAAGGTTGGAGCATCGAAACGGGCGAGCTCCTTTGGCGCAACGCCGAGATGGCGTTCGATACATCGAACGTCTCCGTGTCGGCCGTTCGAGCGCTCGGGACGTCGAGAACGCTCGCCCATGTTGCTGTTGGGTCTACCGTTCACTTTCTTGAGCCCGATACGGGCCGATGGTTGAAGTGTGACGCGTTTGAACGGACACCGATGGGCGACGCCCTACCGTCCGTACCGTTGGCTGTTCCCACCTGGGAGCGGCTTCCGTACGCGATCACGATGCAGGTGTCGGAGCGGCTATTGGGAATGCTGCGGGGCCAGAGCATCGCCATGGACGAGCCGAGCGCCAACGCCCTGCGCGCCTGGTTGGATGTTCCCGTGAAGGCAAGCGACTTGCCTCCGGGCTTTCTGATGCCGCGAGTGCTGAACCTGAGCGCTCGCGTACGGCAGTACTTGGAACGGATCCTCCACGCCGAAGGCGCGCAGTCGCGTAGCGGAGCGCTTCCGCTGAGCTCCGCGACGCTGCTCGCCGAACGCATCCCATGGATCAACGACGATTGGTTGGCGCTGTTTGCGGCGCGTTCGACGACGCTCCGCACGCGCTGGGGAATCGACCTTGAAGCGATCGAAGCCTACGAGCCAGCGCGCTTCTGGTCGCGCGCGAAACGGCTGGTGCCTCTTTGCCCGCGTGGATGCTCCCACTGGGATTTGGCTGCCCAGGGCCCTGCCAGTATTGCCCGCGTGAGAGGGTACCAAGTGATTGGCGGACAGTCGCTCGCAGGCTGGCTTAGCGAAGAAGCATGGCACGCGGAGCGCGGATGCCGTTCACCCGCGTCGGAATCTCCAACCGTATCGTTTCGGGTTGAGGCTTAAGCTCGCGGGCCGCTGTGCGTGACCCCGCGCAGGGAACCGTTGCAAAACGGCTGTCCATAGCGCGGGCCTCCGCTGCTACTGGCCGATCTGCGTCTCGACACGTTAGAACGCTTCCCATGGCCGCGTCGCGCTTTATCACCCTCAACGAAGAGAACATTCACGAACACCACGTGTGCTGTGCGTTGGGGGATCGAAAACACGAAGCGGGCGTCGCGCGAAAAAAGGCGTGGTTGAAGCGGCGCTTCAAGGAGGGGCTTGTCTTTCGCAAGCCCGACGAACGCGGCACGTGTTTCATCGAATGCGTGCCCTCGGCAAAGGCATGGCGGCCGATCGAGGCGCCCGGCTGGATTACGATTCACTGCCTATGGGTGAGCGGACGATTTGCCAACCAAGGCCACGGCAGAACGCTCGTAGAGGGATGCATCGCGGACGCGAAGAGGCAAAAGAAGTCGGGCGTCGTCGTCGCGGCTGCCAAGACCAAGCGCCCCTTCCTCTCCGACCCGAAGTTCCTCCGGCGTTCGGTTTTGAGCCCGTGGATGAGCGGGGCCAGTTTCGCCTCTTTGCGTTCTTTATCGACCGAGGGGCGGCGCGACCGCGCTTTGCGAGAAGCGTCCGTGAAAGTGAAGGAGACACGGGCGCGCCCTTTGTTGCGCGCTACACCGATCAGTGCCCCTTGAACGCGCACTGGGCGGATGAAATGGCCGAGGCGGTCCGTGCCGAAGGCTACGATGTGAGCGTCGAGCACATTCGTTCGCGCGCGATGGCGCAACGCGTTGCGTCGCCGCTCGGTACCTTCGGCCTCGAGCAAAGCAAAGGCGTTGTCACCCATCACCTCAACACGGCATCGGCGGTGAAACGGATGCTATCGCGCCGTTGAGCTGCGCCTTCGGCGTTGCGCGCTTGTGGAGCGTCGTGGCCTCAGAAGCAGCGCAATCAAGGCAAGCCACCATGCTCCGCCGGCTCCGCCGGTGCTGCAGCCGCTTTGCGGCTCGCAGAGCTCGGCCAGTCCGCCCCTCGGCTCGAAGAGCTCGTCCGTGCACACGGGGGCGCTCGCTTCGGGCGGGTAGATGGCACAGACGCCGAGGTTATCGTCGCTGCTGATCGAACGTTTGATCGCTTCGCCGCGCGCTGCGCTCGCGTGCATGGTGGCAAAGCCAAACTGCGAATGGGCGAGGCCGAGGAAGTGGCCGACCTCGTGCGTCAGAATGCTTTCGAGGTCCGACGCGACGACGCCGCTATCGTCGGCGACGCAGCCTTCCTCCGGGCATTCGGCATACGGCCCTTGGTTCGGGTTGATGAGAATATCGGCGTCGAGGATTTCGCCCGTGTTTGCGTTGTTCCACACCGTCGTCACGGCGAAGGCGCTGGCGTCAAAGGTCCATTCCTCGGCGAAGGCCACGGTGTGCACGTTCGGACCGGAGTTCCGGTGCTGGCCGAGGTTGCACTCGCGGAGGGCGTCGGCGCGAAAGGCGAGGGGGAAGGGGGCGGCGTCGCAGCCGAAGGTGGACCAGTTGGCAAAGGCCGCCGCCGTGATGCGCTCCAGGTCCGCCGCGGAGAAGGTGTCGCTCCCGCGGGTGTCGACGCTGTAGGAGAGGCAGCGGTTCGGCCACGCCATGGGCTCGCCTTCCACTTCGCATACGCCCGCACTCGAGCGGTCCGGGCCGGTGCGCAGCTGGCACCACGCGTGCGCGTCGCCGGTGCCTAGGAGCATCGTGGCGGCGAGCGCGAGCGCAGCACGGCGCAAAGGAGCACGGCCGCGCTGTGGTCGGCCGCGTTCGCGGGCCCGCGGATGGCTCATTGAACGATCGTTCGAATGCGTTCGATGAGTTCGGGCAGGGGCTGGCCCGGCGGACCTTGGCGCCGGCCAACGAGGTCCAGGCCCTGGCCTCCCTGCCGCACGATGGGCACTTCACCGGGTTGGTCGACGATGGGCATCGTGCCCTGGGACATGCCCACGGGCCGGAGCCGTGCTGCGCGCTCCTGCGCAAAGACGACGTAGCGGCTGCCCACCACGAGCTGCGGCGACCCGGCGATCTGCATCGCGAGGTCCCCGATGCGCCCGCCGAAGGTGGTGAGCTCCAGGCTATCGCCGGCGCTGCAGCCCTTTAGGCCCTCATCGACGGCCAGCGCGTAGTCCGTGACGATGCGGCCGCGGCTGTCGTAGCGCGCCGTGGCGCCCTCCACCCGGGCCACGGCGATGCGCTCGGCGGAATCGCACATCTCCTCCATCGAGAGGGCTTCGGCCATCGAAGCGACGGCCGGAGCCGCCATTAGGCAGAGAGCGAAAGCGAAGGATACGCGCATGCCCTACCTATAGCGCGCAGCGAGCCAACCCGCCCCCCCCAGGCTGCGCAGGGCGCGGTGGGCTCGTGCGTTGGTCAGCGTCCCCTTCAGCCGCTCTGTTCACCCAGATCGTGCGGGCGCGCCGTTCCCTTCCCAAACCCACAAGGAGATGGATATCGCCGGCTCTGCTCAGTTTGCGCCTCGCCAACCGAATCCATCTCCTGGGTTGACGCTGGGCGCGCGCAAAACGTACCAATGCGGCCTATGGTACGCGCTGCCCTCCTCATTCCGCTTCTGCTCGTCGGCTGCGACGTCACGAAGTTCACCGCCAATTCGACGAGCGGCCTCTTTCGCCGGGCGGCCCCGGCCATCGAGCGCCACTGGGACTACGAGCTCGTGGGCGAAGCGATGCCCTCGAACATCGTGCAGATGGAGGGTCTCCTGCAAATCGTGCCGGAGAACGAAACGATCGTGACCAACGCGATTCGTCTCTACACGGGCTACGCCTACGGCTGGATCGAAGACCGCGTGGAGGTCCTCCAGGGCGAAGGCCACTTCCTTGAGGCGGAAGCGGAGATGACCCGCGCCCGCTACATGTACGAGCGCGCTCGTGACCTTGCGGTGCACCTCATCGGCATCGATCACGAAGGGTTTCAAGCGAAGTACGACGAAGGCCTCGAACCCTTTCAGGCGTGGCTTCAAGAGGAGTTCGACGACGCGGAGGACGACTGCCCAGGCCTGCTTTTCGCGGGCTACGCGTGGGGCTCGTACATCAACGCCAACAAGTCCGACATGGAAGCGGTGGCGGACCTGCCCTTCGCCGAGGCCCTCGTGCAGCGCTCGATCGAGCTGGACCCGGCCTATTTCAACCACGCCGGCCTGATCTTCATGGCCGTGGCGAAGACCGCCGCGCCGGGCGCGGACCTCGATGCCGCCGAGCCCTACTGGCAGCGGGCGATCGAAGCCACGGAGCGGCGCAACCTGCTGCTTCTCGTGAACATGGCCAAGGCCTACTCGGTGCGCCGCCAGGACCGAGAGCAGTTCGTAGCGCTCCTTCGTGAGGTGCTCGAGGCGGGCGATGTGCTCCCTGAGCAGCGTTTGCAGAACCAAATCGCCCGCCGCCGCGCCGCACGCTACCTGCGCCAGGTGAACGAGCTTTTTCCACCGGACGTGCCCCCTGCGGCTCCCGTGCCGACGCCTGAGCCCGCTCCGGCGCCCGCCCCTGAACCCACCGCCGATGCCGCCGCCGATGCGCCCAGCGAGTGAGCCGCCGGCGCCGCGTGTCCGCGGTCGCATTTCGCCGCCTGACACGGTACAAGGGTTCGACACAAAATCGGGCCGAGGCTTCATCCCCTCTGAATCAATCGGACGCACCGCCGTCTGAGGGCCCGTTGCCAGAGCTCCGGTTGCCCTGAGGCAGCCTCGAATGCCGCGTTTCGCGGCCTCATCCAGCCGACCCCATCGAACGACCCCATCGAACACCGCGACCCCATCGAACACAGGAACCCCATGAAGCGTTTTGCACTGCTGGCCATCGTCGCCATCCTCGCCACCGCCGGATGGATCACCACCAACGCCGGAGCCCAATCGGCCACAGAGCTTCGTATCGCCACCGTCGCTCCCGAGGGTTCGCCCTGGATGCAGGTGTTTCGTCGCTGGGATCGGGACCTTCGCGAAGAGACAGGTGGCCAGGTGGGCCTGACCTTCTACCCGGGCGGGAGCCAAGGCCAGGAGAGCGAGTTCATCGACAAGATGGGCGCCGGACAGCTCGACGGCGCCGCCGTTACCTCCGGCGGCCTCGGCCAGATCGTTCGCCCCGTGCTCGTGCTTTCGGCGCCCGGCATTCTCACCGAGTACGCGGAGCTCGACCGCGCCCGCCGTCGCCTCGCGCGTCGCTTCGAGCGCCAGTTTGAGCGCAACGGCTACAAGCTCCTCGGCTGGGGCGACGTTGGCAAGGCGCGCCTCATGTCCACGGCGCGCATCGAGCGCCCGAGCGAGCTTCGTTCGCGACGCCCGTGGGCTCCCCGCAACGACGAGATTTTTGCCGAGTTTCTTTCGGTCGTCGGCAGCAATCCCCGTCGCCTCGGCATTCCTGAGGTCTATCCGGCCCTCAACACGCGCATGATCGACACCGTGCCGGCGTCCGCCATCGCCGCCGTGTCGCTTCAGTGGTACACGAAGCTTCGCTTCTACTCGGAGCAGAACAGCGGCGTGCTCATTGGCGCGACCATCCTGAAGAAGGAGCGCTTCGACGCATTGAGCGAAGCGCACCAGACGTCGCTCATGGATACGTCCCGCCGCGCGCACCGCCTGTTGGCCCGTGCGATCCGTCGCGAAGACACCCGCTCGCTTCGTGTTCTTGGTCGCCGCATGACGGCCGTCGACACTTCACCGCATGAGGCTGAATGGGCGCAGGCAGCGGAAACCGCGCGCAACAACCTTGCCGGCCGCGTGTACCCGCAGGCACTGCTCGACGCCGTCATTCGCGCCGCCGGCGACTGAACGCCGAACGCTCGGCGCTCTCCGGACTCGAGCCCCTTCGCCGCGGAACAAAAACGCGTCGCCGTGTTTACGGTGGCGCGTTTTTGCGTCAAACGAGGCGCGGGCGTTAGGGAAGCCCGTTCGTTACCTCCGCAAGAGCCCGATCTCATGAAGCTCGTTTTCACCTACGAGAATTCGCTCCCCAACGACCAGGCCGACGCCGAGGTGGTGGTCAACACGGCGGCGGCTTTCGCCCGCCGCGGCCATGAAGTCGTGCTGCTCTGCCCGCAGGACGGGCATCATCCTTCCACGGCGGAGGATGTGCTCCGCCACTTTGGCGTGAACGGTCCACTGGGCGTGCACGTGCATCGACCGCCCCCTTGGTCCCGGGCGATTGCCCGCTTCACCACCAACGCACCGACGATCGAGCGCGGTCGGCAGCACTTCACGCAAATCGCGGACTTGCTCGCGGCGCCACCCGTGCGCGACGCGGAGGTGATCTACACGCGCCACTTCTTGCTCGCGCTGCGCGCGATGGAGCTCGGCAAGTCCGTGTTCTTTGATCACTACCGGCCCTTCGGCGATCAGATCCCGCCCATGCAGCCGCTCATTCGCTCGATGATGGCGCACCCCAAGTTCCTCGGGATGGTTGCCCACTCCAAGGTGGCCGCCGACGCGTACCGTCGTCTCGGCATGCCCGACTCGATGATCGAAGTGCGCCACAACGGCTTCGATCCCTCGCGCGTGCGTCCGCCCATCGAGCGCTTGGAAGCGCGGGCTCGGACCGGACTCGACCCGGACCGTAACACCGTCGTCTACTCCGGCCGCGTCAACCAAAAGAAGGGGCTCGACGTCGTCCTAGACCTCGCCCGGCGCCAGCCCGAAACGCATTTCGTGATCGTGGGATCGGAAGGTCAAGGCACCATCGAAGAAGCCGCGGAGACCCTGGCGAATGTGACAATTGTCGGCTGGCGCCCGTCGTCCGCCGTTGTGCCTTACTTGTACGCGGCCGATGTGCTGATCATCCCGCCTTCGTCCGTGCCCTTGCAGCGCTTTGGCTCGACGGTGCTGCCCCTCAAAGTCTTTCTCTACTTGGCGATCGAGCGGCCGATCCTCGCCGGCGACACGCCGGACATTCGCGAAGTGCTCGGCGCAGACAACGCCTGCCTTGTTCCCGCGGGCGATGTCGACGCCGCCGACGCCGCGCTGAAGCGGCTGTGGGCGTCGAAGGAAGAGCAGGCCCGCCTTTCGGCAGGCGCAGCGGAAACAGCGAAGGGATTGACCTGGGACAGCCGCGCAGAGCGCATCGAGCGCTTTCTTCTCGAGCGCATCGAAGGGTCGCGCGTCGATTTGGCGCCGCGCTGGAAGGCGAGCGAGTGGGCCGCCGAATGCCGCACGTGGCTACGCGACGGCCTCGTCGAGGGCCGCTGGATCCAACCGGGCAAGGCACCCTAGCCCGCTTTCAGCGTTGAGGGGCGGGTTCACCTGCCTGTTCGGTTGCGCCTGCGGCGGCTTCTAGCTGGTTACGTCCTGGGCTCGGGTGTTGGTTCAGGCGATGGTTCCGGTTCAGGCGATGGTTCCGGTTCGGGCGAGGGGTTCGATCGGGCTTGGGCGCCGGTCCGGGTACCGGATTCACGCGTCACTCCTCACGCTCACGCGTCACTCCTCACGCTCACGCTTCACCCCCCACGCTTACACTTCTCATCACGTTCGCGTCGGCGTTCCTCGAAGCCGGCGAGGGCCGGTCAAGAGGTTGGCTAGGAGCTCGGGCTCAGCCGCCGGCTTGGGGTAGGTGGACCTTGTTGTCCTGCACCGTGACCTTCGGCTCCGGTGCGTGCATGGGCAGGCCGCGCTGCGGTCGCCATTCGTCGAGGCTGCTCGCGCGACGCACGCATGCGATCGTGCAGTTGGATTCGCATCCCTTCGGCGCGTGGTAGGCGCGGTGCAGCTCCTCGCGGCCATACTCGAGGAGGGGAATGCCTGGCTCCGGGCGGCGCTGGCTGCAGTAGTTGACCTTGCCGAATTCGTCGACGTACAGGTAGCGCGCGCCGGCGCGGCAGCGAAAGGAGGCGCTTTCGCCACGAATCATACGTGTTTCCCAGCCCTCGCCGAGGCGGTGAAAGACGCTCTTGTTTCGACGGCCCTGCATCTCATCGTAGAAGGACGGAAGTTTGTCGCCGAGCAAACCAGGCACGATTTGCCCTTGCTCGTCGTGGAGGAGGCCAACGGTCTGGTAGAAGCCCATGCCGCGAATCGATTCGACGAGCTCGCGGGTTGAGTCGGCGGGCGAGCTGCCCAGCACGGCGTTGATGTTAACCTTGAACTTCGCCCACTTCTTCACGCCTTCGAGGCGTTTCTTGATTTTGGACCAGCTCTTTTGGCTGACCTCGTTGGGCTCCATGTTGTCGACGCTGATCTGGAGCAGCGTGAGGCCTGCCTCGTTCATCTGCTCGATGCGCTTCTTCGTGAGCGGGTAGGCGTTGGAGATGCTCGTGACGACCATGCCGTGGTCGACGGCGCGCTTGACCACCTTGTCCAGGTCCGGATGAAGGAAGGGTTCACCGCCCGTCAGCGTGAGGATCAGGTTGCCGAGCTTCGCCAGATGGTCGATGCGCTCGTAGAGCGTGTCGAGTGGAATGGGCGGGCTGAAGTCGTCGTATTCGTTGCAGTAGCCGCACGTCAGGTTGCAGCGGCGCGTGACGACAAGCTGCGTGAGCAGGGGCGTTTCCGGCCGCAAAAGCATGTTCGCGCCGCGACGGAGCGTCGAAAACGGTTTGGGAGGCAGCACGTCAAGAATATCGTCAAGCACACCGGTAGGTTGGACTCGCTCAGGCAGCGGGGCAATGCGACGGCCGCGGGTGGTCACCAGGGGACGATTCGAGAGGGTGGCAAATTGCCTCAAAGACTGCTCGCTCGCCATCACGATTCTTCGGGTATTGGACCGTCCTCCGGTATGCTCCCGCGATGGCCAGCGGCTTCAAGGATCGACTGAAACGCTTTGATAAGGGGCTTGCACGCGGCGAAGCGGCATTTGCCATGCTCGTGCTGCTTTCGCTCGTGGGCGTTGCGGCAACTCAATCCTTGTTACGAAACGTTGCGGATCAAGATGTTGCGTGGGCCAACGATGCGCTGCGTTCGCTCGCGTGGGCTGACCCCTTCATGGAAAAGGCGACGCTCTGGCTGGCCATGCTCGGTGCAAGCCTCGCGACACACTACGACAAGCACATTGCCATCGATATTTTGGCGCGGGTGGCAAAGCCGAAGGCGCGGGCCGTCATGCGGGGCGTCGTGTCGATCTTTGCTGGCATCACGTCCTTCTACTTTGCGCGCGTCGTCCTTGGCGCCCTGCTCGCCAAAGCCGGCCGCATTCCCGGCGACTACGCCGTCTACAACGCGGAGTTCGAAACGATTCATATCTGCTTGGGCTCCGCGGACGACCTCACGCGCGCCGGCGTCGAGCGGCCCGATGTCTTCTGCAGCCTGCGCGGCGTCTTCGATGGCGCGGGCCTTACGGTGAACACGCCCGAACGGCTCATGGACTTGCTCGTTCCGGCGATGTTTGTGGTGATCGCCGCGCGGCTGATCGCCAGCGGCGTTCACGCCTTCATGCGCGTGCCCGAAGGCGGCATTCCCGACCACGAGCTTGGCGGCGAAGGCAAGTCCGCCGCGGCGACATCGGCCGTCGAAGGCGACGACGATCAGGACGCGATGGGCGAGCCCGTCGCCGAGCCGGCCGACGAAGACGGCGCCGGTGAAGGCGCAGAAGACAGCGCGGACGATGATGCGCCCGATCCGCCGCCGAAGAAGAAACCGAAGA
>JBCCRV010000200.1:0-10817 GCA_039201085.1 Myxococcota bacterium
CCGAGGCAGCGAAGGCAAGATCGCGGCGATCCGCTTTGCGCGCGAGAGCGGCGTGCCGTTCTTCGGCATTTGCCTCGGCATGCAAATGGCCGTCGTTGAATACGCGCGCCACATCGTTGGCATCGAAGGCGCCGCGAGCGCCGAGTTTGAGCCCGACGCGGAGAACCTCGTCATCGACCTCATGCCGGAGCAGCGCAACGTGAAGAGCAAGGGCGCGACGATGCGCCTCGGCGCGTACCCTTGCGTGCTCCGCGAAGGCAGCAAGGCGGCGGCCATCTACGGCTCGGAAAAGATCAGCGAGCGCCATCGCCATCGCTTTGAGGTCAACAACGATCATCGCGATGCCCTGGAAGCGGCGGGCCTCGTGCTAAGCGGCCTCTCGCCCGACGGCGGCCTCGTCGAGATGGTGGAAATCGCCGATCATCCCCACTTCGTGGCCTGCCAGTTTCACCCCGAGTTCAAGAGCAAGCCTGGCAAGTCCCATCCGCTTTTCCGTCACTTCGTCGCGGCGGCCTTGGAGAGGCGTCGCTCCCGCGATGCGGGCGTGCGCCCCGCCGTGGCTTCGTCGAACTGAGCGTTTCGTCGACGGAACGCACCACGCTTTTGGCGTCTGGGGCGTGTCGTGCTTAACTGCAGCCATGCACTTGGTCTTCGTCACTAAACGCCCATGGGACCGCGTCTGAGTTTTCAGACGGCACTGCGGGTTCTCCTGGTCGCGGCCAGCTGCGTTGCGCTCGGATGTGGCGATGACGACGGCGGCGGTACGCCAGACGAGGGGCTGCAGGATCTCGCCATCCCGGACGCCGTGCGCCTGGACGGGAACTTCGTGCCGGACCTGGCGAGCGACTCGAGCCTGGAGAGTGGACTCGGCGACTTGGGCGTGGACACGGGCGATGCGAGCGCGCCGCGTTGCCCAGGCGAATGCCGGCCGGATGAAGCGACGTGCCGTGGCGTCGGCGCGTGCGTGCTTCGCGGGCCGGAACCGATGTGCGTAGACCGTGCCGGTTCGTTGATGGAGGGTGATGCGTGCGAAACGGTCAGCGATTGCCGTCCGGGACTCGCGTGCTTTCGTCGCGGTACGCGCGGCGAGTGCGGACGGGTGTGCTGCCCGGCCGATCCCAGCGTCTGCGGTGAGGAATTGACCTGCGGCGCCGGCGTCTTGGTGGACGGCACGGAGACGACCTACGGCGAGTGCCGGCCGCCGCGCACCTGCGACATCGTGAGCGGCGACGAGTGCACGGACGGTGAGGCCTGCTACCGCTTCGAAGATCGTACCGACTGCGCGCCCGAGGGAAGCGCGATGGTTGGGGAGGCGTGCGAAGGTCCCGCCGGCTGTGGGCGAGGCCTGAGCTGCGTGGGCGCCTTTGAAGGCGTCTGCGCCCGGAACTGCCGGCTTGGCGAGCGCTGCCCCAGTGGCGAAGGCGAGTGCCAGTCCGTGGCGAACTCGCCGCCCGGCTTCGGCCTCTGCCGTCTTCCTGAATAGGCGCGCATGGCGCGCCGCCTTGTGATGGCGCGAAGCGGAGTCGCTACGCCATCCATGCGATGCCGAGTGTCACCGCGAGGCCGCCGAGGCCGATCGCGGTACCACTGGCGACCGCCCCGTAGTGCGCCTGCCGCGCCGCGAGGTTTTCGCTTGCCGTCCCTGCATGAACGGCGGCGAAGGCGTGCGAAGAGCGAAAGCGCGAAGAGCAGCGACGTGGCGCCCGTGAAGACCCCGAGACCGATAAAGGCAGCACTGAGTGAGTCGCCGGCGCCCAACTCATAGGCGCCGACGTACATGACAAAGGCCGTCGGTACAAAGCAGGCGACGGCGGTCTTCGTTTGGCGCGCTCGTTCGCTGGTGAACGATCCGACGAGCACGAGCACGAAAAGGTACGCGCAGGCAAAGGCCACCAGGGCCATGGCGACGTAGGGCTCAGGATGCGCTGGAAACGTGTCCGATCGCGCTGTCAGCTTGGCGGCGACGAGGCCTGCGACGGCGAAGACCCAGGGCAAAACCGCGTAAGGCTCGATCGGCCAAAGGGTACGGTAGGTCAGTGGGGGCGAGGTTTTCATCGCGCCACGCGGCAGTTCAACAATCGTGCCCGGCGAGTTTTGCGGGTTCTGACGACATCGGCGTGACCAACCCTTCATGAAGTGCGGGCCAAGTTGGCACAGCGTGCCACGGAAATGGGAGCGCCCTCAGAACGCGTCGAACTCCGCGTCCCAGTCCGTCGGCGGGCTTTCGTCTAGGGGCGGCAGCAGCTTCTCGGCGCCGCGGAAGTGGCTTTCCCGTGCGCGTGGCGGCGCGTTGATGGCGATGCCTTCGGCCAGGCCGTCGCGAACCGGATCAAAGCAGGGACCGGGACGGACGAAGGCGAAGCGTTCGCCGGTTTCATCCGGCGTTGCCGGCAGGGCATAGGTGGCCGCGGGGCCCTTGAGCGCGCCGTCGGCTACGCCACCGACGCGGGCTTGGGCAAAGCCCCAGACGTCTGTCCAGCACGCCGCATCGACGGGCTGGGCCAAAGGAAGGCAAACGCGAAAGCGGGGCGCGTTTTTTTGGTGGGACCAGGTGGAGTGAAAGATGCGGTGGTGTGGCGCGAGCCGCGCGTCGACTTCGCCGAGTGAGACGCCGCCGTCGATGTCCAGCACCAGGCAGCTAATCGCGAGGACGCCGGCCGTGCCTCGCTCGGCGCCGTCGATGTACCGGGCCGGCGACCAAAGGCGGAGGTCCGTCTTTGCTTGATCGCGAATCTTCTTCTGCGCCTTCGCGAGGGCGTGCGGCCCACCTTCTAGGACACGTTTGGCGAGGTGTCGCTTAGAGCCGACGGCGGCGTCGCCGCGCCGTAGTCGCTGTACGTTTTCGTCGAGGCGACGGAGCTGCCGGTCGATGGTCTTCTGCAGCTTCTCCTTCGGGAGAAAGTGCGTCAGGCCGAAGGCGAGCTCATCCAGGCTCACACAATCGGGCGAAGGCGCCGTGTCGAAGACCCGTTGAAAGGTGCAAAGGAAGATTGCGTCCGGTGTTCTGTCCTGGACTTCCGCCACCTCCGCGTACTACGCCCTCGTATGGCCGCGTCAAACCGCGATGTATCGGAGACCCCCGCCGTGGACTTGAGCGATCCCGCCCTCTTCATCAATCGCGAGCTTTCCTGGTTGGCCTTCAATCAGCACGTGCTCAACGAAGCGCGCGATCCGGAGGTGCCGCTGCTCGAGCGCATCAAGTTTCTCGCCATCACCCAGACGAACCTCGATGAGTTCTTCATGGTACGTGTCGCGGGCCTTCTCGAGCAGCGCAATGAGGGTGTGACGGAGACACCACCGGACGGCCATACGCCGGGGCAGCAAATCGAAGCGATCACGAGCCGGGTCGAAACGATGATCGATCAGATGAGCGCGACCTTTTTGGACGCGCTCATTCCCACGCTGGCTGAGCATGGCGTCACGCTGGAGAAGCCGAGCGATCTTCCCGACGCGGAGCGTGAGCGGCTGCGTCGCTACTTCGCCGAGCAGGTCTATCCGATCCTGACGCCGCTGGCCCTCGATCCGGGCCATCCGTTTCCGCACGTTCCTAACAAGCGCATTCACGTGATCGTAATGCTCGCGGGCGAAGACGGCGCCGACCCGGCCTTTGCGGTGGTGCAGGTGCCGCCCGTGCTTCCGCGGCTGATTCCTGTTCGCCTCGAAGACGAGGGCGCCCACTACGTTCTCCTTGACGATGTCATCGCGGAGAACGCGGGCGAACTCTTTCGCGGCTTTGAGCAGCGAGGCGCTTGGCCCTTTCGCGTGGTGCGAAACCACGACCTCTCGATCGACGAGGAAGAGGCCGAGGATCTCCTCGAGCTGATCAGCGAAGAGGTGCGTCGCCGTGATCGCGGTAACGCCGTGGCCCTGGAGGTGAGTTCGTCCTGTCCGCTCGCCGCGGTGACCTTTCTTCAAGAGTCGCTGAGCGTTGACGACGCCCTCGTCTATGCGATCGATGCGCCCCTTTCAATCAACGAGCTGATGGGCATCGGTCAGTCCGTGCGGCATAAGGTCGGACTGCGTGACCGCTCGTTCACGCCGGCGAAGTCGCCGGCGTTTAGCGCCGCGGACGATCCCTTCGAGGTGATTCGCGAGCGCGACGTGGTGCTGCACCACCCCTACGAGAGCTTCGATCCCGTCGTCGACTTTATCGAGGCCGCCGCCAACGATCCGGACGTGCTGGCGATCAAGCAAACGCTCTACCGCACGAGCGGCGACAGCCCGATCGTTAAGGCGCTGATGCGCGCCGCCGAGCAGGGCAAGCAGGTGGCCGCGCTTATCGAGATCAAGGCCCGCTTCGACGAAGAGAACAACATCTTGTGGGCGCGACGCCTTGAAGCGGCGGGTGTGCACGTTGTGTACGGCCTCGTCGGTCTAAAGACGCACTGCAAGGTCATGCTCGTAGTGCGGCGCGAAGCAGGAAAGCTGCGGCGTTACGTGCATCTCGGGACGGGCAACTACAACCCGTCGACGGCGCGCCTCTACACGGACTTAAGCATGTTCACGGCTCGCCCGGAGATCGGCGAGGACGCGACGGCGCTCTTTAACCTGCTGACGAGTTGTACGCCGCCGCGCCAGTGGAAGCGCCTTGTGGCCGCGCCCCTCGGTCTTCACGAGTCCGTGCTGGGAATGATCGAGCGCGAGGCGGCGTACGCACGGGCGGGCAAGCCCGCGCGCATCTACGCGAAGATGAATTCGCTCCAGGACGTCGATGTGATTCGGGCGCTCTACCGCGCAAGTCAGGCGGGCGTGCAGATCGACCTCATCGTCCGAGGCATTTGCTGTCTGCGCCCGGGCGTGCCCGGCGTGAGCGAGAACATTCGTGTGCGCAGCATCGTCGACCGGTTTCTGGAGCATAGCCGCGTCTTCTTCTTTGAAGCCGGCGGCCGCGAGCTGCTCTTTGGCGCGAGCGCGGACTGGATGCCGCGCAACTTTCACCGCCGGGTCGAGGTCATGTTTCCCATCGATGACGACGCGGCCCGCCGGCGCATTCTCGACGAGCTCTTTGGGCTCGGCCTTGCGGACAATACGAAGGCGCGTGCGCTGCAAAGCGACGGTACGTACGTGCGCGTGGAGCAAGAAGACGGCGAGGAACCGATCCGCTCGCAGGTGCGCATGCTCGAGCGTGCTGTGGATGCGGAGCGCGATGAAAACGCCCGCCTCCGCGCCGAGCGCCCCTTTATCGTGCGTCCGGTTCGCCAGCGGCCGACGAAGGCCATCGTTGCGACGACCGTGGTCGAAGAAGATGAACCATAGGAATCCGTCGGTCGAAGGCCCCGATGGACTGTCGCGATCTTGGGAAGGTTGCGTTGGGGCCTCCGACCGACGCCTTCCTTGGGAGGGTCAGCGTTGAAAGGGGCAGAGCGCCGGGCTCCCGCAATGGCGCGATAATCTCTTCACGGACCGCCTTGGAGCCGGATCGCAGTCCGAAAATCGCGACACTGAGGACCTCCCTAGGAAGTCGTTATGCGTAATCGGCTAACCAAGACCAAATCGGTCCGCCGCGCACAACGAGTTCCTTAGTCGTCCTGCTCGGTCTTGCTTCGCACGTGGTCCGCGAAGGACGACGAGCCGCCGCTGACCGGATCCGGCTCGTCTTCGAAGGGCGCGTCGAGCTCGTCGAGGAAGCGCGTGACGAGGCCGTCGAGCATGAGCTCGCGCTGGTCGACGTCTCTTGTTTGGGCAACGAGTTCGTCGTAGCGCGGTTCGAAGTCGCGAATGATCGTGCGGTAGCGTCCGACTTTCTTACCGATGACGCCGCTGTTGCGCCCGTAGACGGCGATCAGCGATACGGCGGACGCGCCAGTGAGCAGTAGGCCCAAGGGTCCGCCCAGGAAGGTGCGGATGAGCACGGCGACGGCGGCAGCGCCGGCAGCGCCGGTAAGCAGCTTCTTACCGGAGTCGGCGCTGAAGGTTTTGTCGAGGGCCACGGACCACGCGTGCCGTGAGGCGAGCATGAGCGCGAGGAAGGTGGTCCGGTCCGAGGACTTTCGTTCCCAACAACGCTGAATCGCGATGCGCAGGAAGGCGTTGTAGCTGTCGAATCGCGGCGTCGCCATGGGGCGAGCATAGAGCACATTCGAGCGTTCCGTCAGTCCTTCCGCGGTTGTGTTCGATGGCGTCAGGCGTTAGGTACACCCGGATGGAACGCTGGAGCGCAGGGCGCTACGAGGGCGCTGTTCACCGCTCGGCGGCCCACCTTCCGCGCCATGCCTTTTCGCCCTTTGATCGGGCGCGGGCGTCCGCCGTTTGGCGTGCTTTTCAGGAGTCGGCGGTGCTGGCTTCGACGGCGGCGGGCTGGCCGCCGCGCCGCTACCGCGAGGCCGGCACGGCCTTTGTGGTTCGCAGCATGAGCGTTTTGCATCACCGTGAAGCGGTCTACGGCGACGGCGCCGTGTGCGACACGTGGGTGCGGCGTATGCGGCGCGATATGCTTTCGACCCGCGAGCTGCGGCTGCTGGACGAGCACGGCGAGTGCATCGCTGCGGGCACGCAGGAGTGGGTACACGTTCGCGAAGGCGAAGGTCCGGCGCGGGCCGACGAATCGCTCACGACGGCCTTTCCGATTCACGGGAGCGATACGGTCGCGATGCCGGAACTGGTGCGGCTCGATGAGCCCGTTTCCCTTCCGGACTTCACCTTTCGCGTGTGGAACGTGTGGATGGATCCGCTTGGCCACGTGAACCATCCCACCTATATCGATTTTGGCGATGAGGCTGTCGAACGCGCTCTTCCAAGGCCATTGGCGAGGCTCGTTCCCGTGGCCGAGTCCGTGACCTACCTGCGCGGCCTGATGGCCGGCGACGAAGCGCGCGTGGAGACGCAGCGGGTTGGAACGAGCGGCGATGCCGCGGCCTTTGAGCAGCGCGTGTACTGCGGCGATACTGTGTGCGCACGCGTGCATCTTGTGCGCGCGCTCGAGGGCGGCTCGCTTGCGGACGTGCTTCAGGCGTAGGCGCGGCCGAAGGGCGTGCGGAAGCGAGCTGCCTTCGACGCCTACTCGCAGCTCATGGGGCGCGGCGACGCCCAACGGATGCGCGGCGCATCGGCGTCGAGGTAGTCGGCTGGGTTTAGGGTCTCGCCTCCGACTTCGCGAAAGTGATCGGCGATGGCTTCGCGGATCAACTCGGCGCTGGGCTCGATCGTCACCGATCCGTCGCTCAGGTTTCGAAAGACCGGCGTCGTGGCGAGGTAGTCGCTGGTGGTCAGCGTCAGGGCGCGATCGTCGGGCATGGCGGCGCCCTGCGGGCTGCGAAGGGTGACGCCGCCGCACTGCACGTCTGCGCGTACGCCGCTGACGATTAGCGCGCCGCCTTCGCTGCGGGCGTTCTCCGCGAGGATTGCGCCCAACTCTCCGGCGGTGAGCTGAACGCTCGCGAACCGGTTGTCGAAGGGAAAGGCCTCGTAGAGCGCGCCGTAGGTGAGCGCGCCGGCGGGAAAGCTCGCGCGAACGCCGCCGGCGTTCAAGAGCGCCACGTCAGCGTTAGGACGGGTGGCCCGCAGTGCATCGGCGAGCAGGTTTCCTGCAGTGGCCTCGCCGCTGTAGTTCCGTTCGAAGGGCGCGCTGATCGTGGGCCCCAGCGGTTCCGCGAGAAGCTCGTCAGCGGCGGCTAGCGACGGCGATACGAGCTCGCGCAGCGATTCACTCTCGCGAATCGTGGCGCCGGCGTAGGCGCAAGGCGGCGATGTACAGAGGATCACTGGGCGATGGATCTCTGCTCTGAAACCGGTTGCGCTGCGGCGAAGGTCGACGCGGCTGAAGGCGCGGCCGAGGGACCAGGCGGAGACGACGGCGATGCCATTGACCTCGTGCGCGAGGCCTTTGTGCGTGTGGCCGGCGACGATGACGTGCACCAGGCCCTCGGGAAGGGCGCGCGCGACGCGAAAGATCTCGCTCTCCTCGTCGCAGCTGGAGAGATCGGACGCGTCGTGCGCGTCGCCCAGCCCGCCCGTGCCGTCTTCGCTGGCGTGAAGCTCGAGGGCTTCGCATTCACCGCCCGCGTGTGCCGCCACCAAGATCACCTCCGCGCCTTCGTCCCGCAGGGCGCGCGCCTCGGCGGCGATCGACTCCGCCAGCGGGCGAACGAGCAGGTCGTTCACGTTGGCGGCGATGGTGGTGGAAAGCGTTTCTTCGGTCGTGACGCCGATGATGCCGACTTTGAGGCCGCCGCGTTCGATGAGCACGCGGCGTGACACGCCGGGCCAGTCTGGATCTTCGCCGCTTGCGAGCATCGCGAGGTTTGCACTCAGCACGGGAAAGTCGGCCTCCGCGACGCGCTGGAGGAGTGCGCCGCGACGCCGATGGTCTTCCTCCGTCGAGGTCGCGGACGGGCCGACGGGGCCGTAGTCAAACTCGTGGTTGCCGATCGCCGCGGCGTCGTAGCCGAGCGCATTGTATGCGGCGACCACGGGCGCACCCTCAGCCGAGTTGGACGCCAGCGTTCCTTGCCACATGTCGCCAGCGTCGATGAGCACCACGGGCCCCATCGCGCGCATGGCGCTCAGGTAGCCGTCGAGAAGCGGAAGGCGTTCGAGATGACCATGCAGATCCGCCGTGCCAACGACGGTCAACGCAACGTCACGGTGGGTGCGCCCTTCAAGCGAAGGGGCGGTGATCGTTCGCGGCGCCACGGGAGGCGGCGGCGCGCCGCAGTGGCTGAGTAGGGCGAGCAGACAGAGGTGGCGTGCGACGCGCATGTGCTGAAGATGCACGAGAAGGCGAAGCGGTGCAGCCCCCGATGATGACGGTACGGAAAACTCTTCTTCCGCCGAGGCTCTTCTGGACTGCCATGGCGTCTCGTGCGCGAAAGTCCCTTCGTGCATCCATTCCAGTTCGTTGGCGCGGCGTATAAACACGCCTGTCGTCCTGAGCGCCTATCGCTCACGCTGGCGCTTGAATGACTCTGACGGCTACGTTCCAGTGCGGAAGGCGTCGTTCAAGGCGCGGACGCGCTCGGCGTTCACCGGATTGTGGAGCGTGCCGCCTTTCTTTGCCGCCGTTCCCACAATTGCTGCGGTGACTTTCTTCGAGAGGTGCGGCGCCGATTCGATCGTCAGGCCCGAGCCGATCCAGACGGGCCGGCCGGCGGCGCCTTCGAGAACGCCGTCGAGGGTGGCTTCGTCGACGGGGGCGCCGGTGCCTGTGCCGCTGACGATGATCGCGTCGGCAAGGCCTCGGTCAAAGGCCTCCTCGGCGGCGATGGGCGCATCGATGGGGACGAGGGGCGCGGCGTGTTTGACGAGCACGTCCGCGGCAATGGCGACGTGCGCGCCGAGTTCGCTGCGGTAGCGAAGGGTTGCGGCGGCTTCGCCTTCGATGAGGCCCTGGTCCGTCACGTAGGCGCCCGTGTGAACGTTGATGCGCACGAAGGACGCGCCCGTGGCGGCGGCGATGCCGACGGCGGAGCGGGCGTCGTTGCGTAGGCAGTTGATGCCCACGGTGAAGCCGTCATCGATGAGGCGGCGCGCGACTAGGCTAAGGGCGGCGACCTGATGGGGCGGCAGGCGCGACGATGCGTCGCCCTTACCGAAGGGCGCTGAGCCGAAGTTCTCGACGACGAGCGTTTCTACGCCGCCATTGCGGTACGCCTCGGCGTCTCGGAGCGCGAAGTCGCGGGCGGCCGCGAAGCCCTCGGCACCGCGCGCGCCACGCGGATCGCCCGGCATCGCTGGTACATGCAGCACGCCGATCAAACCACGCGGCGCGTCGATCACTCGGCCGCCTCCGCGGCGGGGGCGTCGCCTGGAACGAGAATCTCCTTCGCCGTCTCGTTCTTCGAAGCGAAGCGCGTCACGCGGGATAGCTGGGACTGAAGCGCTTCAAGCTGCTGATGAAGGGACTCGAGCTCCTCTGTCAGCGGGCGCATGGCGCCGGTTTTTTCGGCGCGGTCTTCGGCGGCGAGGTCGCTCGCATCCTGCTGCGCCTCGTCCATGCCGCTGAGAATGACACCGATGAAGAGGTTCAAGAAAATCATCGTGCCGATGAGTACGAAGCTGATGAAGAAAATCGCGCCGCCTACCGGCGTCGCCGTGGACGCGACGCACTGGTCCATCATTCCGTCGTAGCCGTAGTTCTCGCAGCCGTACATCTGGATGTACATGAGGTCTGTCCAGTCCTCGAGGGTCACGGCGCGAAAGAGCGAGACGAAGGAGATCTGCAGGTTGCCGAAGTGCACGGGATCGTTGTCACCCCACATGAACACGGCGGCGACGGCGTACACATAGAAGAGCATCGTGAGCAGGATCGACACGTACGCCATCGACGGGATGCTCTTGAGGAGCGCGCCGACCAGCATCTGCAGCCTTGGAAGGGCGCGAACGAGTTTGAGCACGCGAAGCAGACGCAGCAGACGTAGCACCGTCGCGTACTGGGCCGCGAAGGGTAGGAACGCGCCCGCTACGATGATGAAGTCGAAGACGTTCCAGCCGTCGTAGAAATAGCGCCACGGCCGACGGCCCTGGGCCAGGGTCTTGAGCACGATTTCCGCGACGAAGGTCCAGAGGATGATCTGGTCGAGAATGTGTAGAACCGAATGGTAGCGCTCCGCGAAAGATGGATAGGTCTCCGCGCCGACGAGAATGCCGGCAAAAATGATCACGGCGGTGATGAAATTCTGGAACTGGTTCGACTCGGTTAGTCGTTTGCAAAATTCAACCATGGTGGTCCCTCAAGAATGGTTGGCCCTTATTACCTCGGACCGGTGTCCGATCGCTATGGGCATTCGGCCTGTCAGCGACCCTTGACACTTGAGGCGGAAGAGCCGTCGTTGGCTTTCGCCAACAGCCACCACTCCGCCTTAGGCGACCGCGGCGGACAG
>JBCCRV010000201.1:0-10782 GCA_039201085.1 Myxococcota bacterium
ATGCGGAGTCCCGATCGTTCCCTGGCAGCCAAGGACAAACGGGAGGAAGAACGAAGCAGCACGCATCGCTCGTTGGCTATGCATCGAGCGCGCCAGCTACGCGCCTGCGAAATTCTAGGCGTTTTTTGCCGAAGGGCACCGCACACGACGGGACACGGCACGTGCCGTGTCTCCTGCGCTCCGTCTTCATGTCTGCCCGCGAGACGAACGCCCTGTCGCAAGCGCCGCCCTCGACCACAAGACCCACCCCTCTGAAGACCGCCAGGACGACGCGCGCCTACTCCGGAAAAGCCACGCGGAGCGGAGCAAACCCGCCAAGGACGAGCTCGACCACATCGTTTCCGAGCCGTCCGTGCTGCGCCTGACCCCAGCACCAGAGCTCGCCGTCGACCCGGATCGCGCAGCCCTGGTTCGAGCCCGCATCGAGCTGGACGGCGTCCAGCAGGTCGACGGCGTTTCCCACGGCGCCGATGGCCTCGCCACCGCCGCGCTCGCCGAAACCGTTGCGTCCAAAGCAAAGGGACGTGCCGTTTGCGCGGCGCACGCACGTAAACTCGGCGCCTGCGCTGACCTCGACGGCGTCGTTCAGGTCCGGTAGCTCACTCGGCTGCGGCACGTCCGGTCCGGCTTCCACGCCCAACTGACCGAAGTCGTTGGCACCCCAGCACTGCACGCGCCCATCCTGAAGAACCGCACAGGCGTGACGCCGGCCCGCGGAGATATCGACGGCCAAGTCCGCTAAGGGTACGCGCTCCGCAAAGCGGCTTCGCGCCTCGAAGTCTCCGTAGCCCAGCTGGCCGTTGTCGTTCGCTCCACTGCAGTGCACGCGGCCCGAGACATGCCGAATGCACGTAAAAAGCTCCCCCGAACTAACCTCCACGAGGGGCGCCGGACTGGACACCAGCATGGGCAGGAGCACCTGCGGAGGGTCCGCAACGCCAAGCTGCCCCTCCGTGTTGTCGCCCCAGCAATGGAGCGCCCCGCCGTTCGTCTGAACGGCGCACGTGTGCTGCCCACCGGCGCTGATCTGCTGAGCGGCGAGCGCGATCTCCGTCGGAAGGGTCCGGTCCTCGCGCGTTCCATCGCCCACTTGGCCGTCCGCGTTGTAGCCCCAGCAAAGGACCCGGCTGTCGTCCGCGACGGCGCACGTGTGGCTGTTCCACCCCTCCGTGCTTCCCGTGCCGCCAGCGCTCAATGAACGCAGCGAAAGGTCCTGCGCAATGCGCGTGGGCGTGGGCCGCGTCAGCGTCGAACCGTCGCCAAGCTGCCCCGTGACGTTCATCCCCCAGCAGTAGAGGCGCCCCCCGTAGTCGGACGCGCAGGTGTGCGCGCGGCCCGCGGCCACGCGAACCAGCGCGCGTTCGTTGCATTCGCCTGCCTGACAGGTCCCGACCGGGCAAAGTCGAATCGACGCGCCTCGCTCCAGCGAAACGACGATCCGATCCACCGGCAGGTCGACTTCCACGCAGCCTTCGCCGACCACTTCGCAGTCTTCGCCCACGGCGCGTGCACTGAAGCCGAAGCGCCCGGGATCGAGCCGCGGAGGCATGGCTTCGGGCGAACCGTTGACGGAAAAACGCACGTCGTGGACCACATCTCCGCTGCAGCCACCTTCGCGAATTTGTGCCTCGACGATGCGCGAACGCGCGCGCATCTCGTCGTCTTCAAACGCGATCACCCACGGCGGACTCGTTTCCGCCGCGCACGCGCTCGCCAGAAGCAAGAGGAAGAGTCGCGGCACATCGAACCCTAGCATCGCTCTCACCCTCGTGTACTCTCAGGCCCTGATGCGCAGGACGATTGCGGCGAGCCTACTCGCATTGAGCGCTTCCGTTTCCGCGCAGGACGCACGCGAGCCGAACGCCGTCGACCTGGCTGAAGCCGCCTACAACGCGGCGGAGTTCGAAGCTGCGCAGGCGCACCTGCGGGACGCCGTCGACGGCTCGCTGACCCGCAGCGACGTCGTTCGCTTGCTCGTCGTGCGCTCGCTCGTCGGCTTTGCCACCGGTGACTTCGGTGCGCTCGAGCGCGACTTGCTGGCCCTCGTCACGCTGCAGCCGGAGTACGCACTGGGCGTGCGAGCGCCCCCGCCGATGCACGACGCGCTCGACCGACTGCGAGCCCAGGTATCGCGGCCGCTCGGCGTTCGCGTCGAGCTGACGCCCTTCGCCGGCGGCGTGCGACTGCAGGCCGTCGTCACGGGCGACGCCTCCGGGTTCGTCGAGACGATCACGATGGCGGCGCGCAACGTCGGCGGCGCATGGCGAAGGGCCGAAGGCGATTCACTCATGCTGCCCACGGTCGCCCCGCACGACATCGAGTACTACGCCGAAGCACGGGGTCCGGGCGACGCCGTGCTGGCGCGGGACGGTGCCGCCGAGGCGCCCCAGCAGGTTCGCGTGCAAGCGCCCGTCGCCCAGGGCGAAAGCACAACCCCGCGCCTTTCGATGAGCGCCAAGGCGGGCATCGCCATCGGCGCCGCGGCGCTCGTCGCCGCTGTGGCAGTGCTAATTGCTGTGCTCCTTCGAAACGGCGACGACAGCATTCGCCCGCAGGGACCGTTCCTCGAATGACCCGGGTCCTGGCGAAGGGTTCAAAGGCCGAAGGCGCTCGCGTCCCGATGGACGAGCCAACGTCCCTGCCCGCGGTGGCCGCTCCGTCGCTCGAAGCGGGCTCGATGACCGGCCGCCAGCTTGGGCGCTACGTCGTGGGCGGTGTGATCGGAAAGGGCGGTATGGCGTCCGTCTACCTGGCGTTCCTTCGCTCCAGCGCGGGTTTTGAGAAGGTCCTAGCGCTGAAGTGCATTCACGACTCCCTCGCGTCCGACGACGCGTTCGTGAACATGTTCTTGGACGAAGCGCGCATCGCCTCGCGCATTGGCCACTCGAACGTCGTGCAAATCTTCGACTTCGGCGTTGACCGAGGCACCCACTACCTCGCCATGGAGTACCTCGCGGGCGTTCCGCTTGGCTCGCTAGTGAAGCGACTTGAAGGCCGGATTCGTCAGCCGCGGCACCGCCTGATGCTGCTGCGCGCCGTGGCCGATATGTGCGAAGGCCTGCACGCGGCCCACACGCTGAAGGACGACGAGGGTCGACCGATGGCCATCGTGCATCGCGATGTCTCGCCGCAGAACACCTTTGTCACCTTCGAAGGAACCACAAAGCTGATCGACTTCGGCATCGCCCGGGCGCGCGAACGCCTGCAGCGGACCAGCACGGGCGTGCTCAAGGGCCAGTTCGCCTACAGCGCGCCGGAGCACGTAAAGGCCGAAGACGTCGACCACCGCGCGGACCTCTGGTCGATCGGTGTAATGCTCTGGGAGGTGCTCGTTGGCGAGCGCTTGTTCCTCCGCGACGGAGCTGCGCAGACGCTCTTCGCCGTCACCAAGGACATGATTCGCCGGACGGACGCACTGGACCCGACCGTACCGCGGGCCCTTGCGGACGTCGTTGCGCGCTGCCTCACCCGCGAACGCACGCGGCGCTTTGCTTCCGCACGCGAGCTTGGCCGCGCGCTGCACGACGCCTCGGAAGCGCTTGGGAGATGGCCAACGCGCCCGGACCTAGCGGAGTGGCTGGCGGAAGTGATGCCCGGGGCCGAAGCCGCCCAACAGGCCAACGTAAAACGCGCGTGGACGATGGCGAAGTCCGAGTCGCCCGCGACTCCGCAGCGGGCACGCTGGTTCCTTGCCGTGCCCTTCGCCCTTACGCTTGTCGGTGCGGGCACCGCCGCTTGGTACGCCGCGGGAGAGCGTGCGCGAACGGACGCCGCAACGTCGGACGCGCCAGCGTCGCCGCCCGTCATGGAAGCTCCTGCACCGCCGGCCGAGCCCGTCCCGGTGCCGCAGGAAGCGGAAACTGCGGACCCCACCGCGGCTTCGATGGAGTTGCCCTCGCGCTCCCGCACCCCGCGCATGCGGCAGCGCATGCGTAAGCAGGCTCGGGCACCGATGGCCAGTGGTCAGCTCACGCTCGTCACGCCAAACGGCTGGGCCGAAGTGTGGCTCAGCGGACGAAAACTCGGCGTCACGCCGCTTCGCACGTCCCTATCCAGCGGCCAGCATGTGCTTCAGCTTCGCCCCTTCGGCCACACGCCCGTCCAGCGGGTACGCGTCGACGTACCGAGCGGCGGCACCGTGCGGCGCTCCGTGCGGCTGAGGCGCTAGAACGCTCAGTCGATGAAGCCATGCTCGCGTAGCAGCCGGTAGACGGACTTGCGGTGCACGTCCATGTGCTTCGCAAGGGCCGTGATGTCGCCGCCGAACTGCTCCCACACCGCCTGAAGGTAGCGCTTTTCCATTTCCTTGAGCCACTGCGCCCTCGCGTCGCGAATCGGCAGCTCGCTGTGTAAGTCAAACTGCGCCGAAGGCTGTGCTGGTTTGCGCCGCGCCCTCGTCACGAGTGACGCCCGTTCGATGTGGGCGACGGGGCTGAGGGCCGCCGCTCGGCGAAGCACGTTTCGCAGCTCGCGCACATTGCCATCCCAGGGCTGGGACTGGAGGAAGGCGAGCGCGTCCGCACTCAGCGTAGCGCCTGGCCGGGCCGTTTCTAGGATCGTTTGCGCAAGGAGCGGCACGTCCGAGAGACGCTCCCGTAAGGGCGGAACTTCGATCACGATCTCCGCCAAGCGATAGTAGAGGTCTTCGCGAAACTCCCCTGCTTCCACCATCACTTCGAGGTTTCGATGGGTGGCTGCCACCACGCGAACGTCCACCTCACGCTCGGCCGTTCCGCCGAGCGGCAAGATCGAACGGCGCTCCAGTACGCGTAGGAGCTTCGGCTGCAGCTCGAGGGGAAGCTCGCCGATTTCGTCGAGGAGAATCGTACCGCCATCCGCCCGCTCAAAGGCGCCGGGGCGATCCTTGGTGGCGCCCGTAAAGGCGCCCCGCTCGTGGCCAAAGAGGTGAGACTCGACCAGCGTGTGCGTCACCGCTCCGCAATCGACGACGACCAAAGGAGAAGCCGAACGCGGGCTCGCGGCGTGAATCGAACGCGCCGCGAGTTCCTTGCCCGTGCCCGTATCGCCGACGAGAAGCACGCCAAGGTTGGTCGGCGCTACCCGCTCGAGCACGCCGAAAAGCGTGCGCATCGCGGCGCTCTCGCCGTGAAGTTCACCGAACGCGCCGGTCTTCGAGGGCGGCGCCGCGTGCCACTCCGTATGCCCCTCAAAGAGCAGCTCCGTTTCGCCGACACGAATGCGCTCGCCGGACTCCACAAAGGCCTCGCGAATCCATACGTCTCGGACCCGCGTCCCGTTCGTCGAGCCCAAGTCGCGTACGGACCAATGGCCCGCCTGATAGACGATGTCGCAGTGCAGGCCACTCACGCTGTCGTCGCTGAGCGTGAGATCCGCCGACGCTGCGCTGCCAACGGAGACACGCGTCGCCTCCACCTCGTGCGCAACGCCCCGGTCGGGGCCCTGCGTGACGGTGACGATCAGGCGGTGGCTCGCCACCTGGGCCTCGTCGGCGTTCACGCGTAGATGCAATCCCGCGACACATCGTGTCGAGTCGCTCATCGACGGGACCGTAACACGGACGTATCGAGGCGCGGACGCCGTCGACGCGCAGTCTTCGTCAATCCGCAAGCTCAAGCGCAGCGGCGTTCCACCGCAGCGACTCGGCGGAAAGATCACCGACGCTGCCCTCCGCGAAGAGCACGTGGGGCAGTGCGCCGACGGGCAACACCGAACAATATTCACTGAACCGCGCGTGGGTGACGCCGTTCGTATCGAAGACGCCATGGCCGCCGACGTAGTCTGCGAATCCGTCGCCTAAACGCGCCATCGGCGCAAACATCAGGCGTTCGCTTAGGTGCGCGAGGCCTTCGTACCCTTCCGGGTCATGCTCGCGGCCCACGCCGTAGGTCATGCAGAGCGCCGTCGTACTGGACGCGTGCTGCTTCACGATCACCCGCAACCCACTGTCCAGCTCCCAGCGTGCCGGGTCATCGGCGCTGCGCTCGGACCTCAGCGACAGCAAACAACGCCGTGCATGCGAGAATAAAGCGAGCGGATTGAACGTACCGAGTCACGATGATGGCCTTAGTATTTCGCTGTTCCTCGCCAAGTGCGTGCGACCGCTCAACGGCAAGGCGAACGACCTATGCCGTTCACTCCCGTCGCCTCCTGCGCGGACGCCCTAAGAGCCCAACGTCGCTCAGTTCAGTCGACAGCTTGAACCGTTGTTGCTCAGCCGACAGTCTCCGCAGCGCGCAATGCATACGCTTCCCGTGCGCGAGTAGCCGTTCGGGCACACCAGCCCGCACGCGCTGATACTGCTGGCGCCCACCATGCGACACGTCAGCGCGTTCGAGCCCGCCGTGCAAAAGCCGTCGCCGCCGCAGCGCGAAGTGCAGAAGCGCGCCGAAGCGTAGTAGCCGCTCGGGCAGGTACTGCTGCAGGAGGTGAACTGCGTGCCGCAGTTCGGTTCGCAGCGAACGGCGTTGATCGAGCCGGTGCACGCTCGACCGCTACAGCTGGACCGGCAAAAGCGCTGTTCCGCATGAAAACCCTCGGCGCACGACGTGCCGCACTCGGTCGTGGCCGTACACGTGCACTCGGTGCACGCACCCCACTCGCAGCTGTCGGAACAGGTGCGCGCTTGGCACGTTCCACCGCAGCTCTCGGTGCTGCCCGCCGAGCAGACCCCCTCGCCGCTGCATGCGCTCCACGCGTCCCATCCGCAGCTGGCATTGCAGGCGCGGCCACGCGTCCCGCATCGACCGCAGGCCTCTTCTTCCGTCGAACCCGGGTCACACACCCCCTCGCCCGAACACGCCCCCCAAGCCCCCCAACGACAGTCGCCGCCGCACACGCGTGTTTGAACGCCGCAGTTGCCGCAGCTGCGCGTATCCACCTGAGCCGGGTCGCACGCGCAACAGCTACTGCCGTCGCACCCCGCGTCGAGGGGGTCGACGGGTCCCTCGACGCCTTCGTCCCGCGGGTCCGCGTCGGGGGCCGCATCCACCGCAGCATCCACGGACGCCGCGTCGACGGGCACGGAGGCGTCTGGCTGGGGCGATGAAGGTACGCAGCCGACCGCCCGGTCACAGCGCTCGCCGCCGCCGCAAGCGCCCGGGGCCTCGGAAGCGAGGCACGTTCCTTCGGCCGTGCATTCGCTGCTAAGGCAAGACACGGCCGGCGTGCAGTCCTCGTCGGCGATGCAGCCGCTCGCGCAGTTCTCCGGCGACTCAGGCGTGCAGCGTGGGTCCACGCAGCGCCCGCCCGCGCATTCCGTGAGCGCCGGATCGGACGCCGGGCACACCACGCCCTCGCATTCGCTCGTGACGACCACCGTCACGGAAAGAAGTTCGCCCGCGTTGAACACAACGGCCCGACGGGCGACGGGCACACCCGCTTCGTCGATGAGCTCGAGGCGAAGGCGGTGTGGGCCCGTGGAAAGATCTTCGAAGGAGCCGACTTGAACGCCGCGTGCGTAATTGCTCGAGGTGACCGAATGGGTCTGCAGGGCGTCCGTGCCGGAGCTCGGTTCGCGCGAAAGCACCAGACGCACCTCGCTGAAGTCCTCGATGGGCGCGTAGTCCGTTCGCAGGGAGATGAGCGCAGCGGACGAACTATCCCCGCACGCAATCAGCAGCACCACGAGCCCGACAAGCGTCCGCATCCGCACGAGTATAGCGAACTTCACGCCGCATCGACGCGCCCCTTTTTCGGCTGCGTACCGCCGAATTCGCGCCGAGGCGCGCCGCCTTGAGGCGCGCCCCCATTGCTACGCGCAGCGGTCGGCGGAAACTGTGCAGGCGGCACGGATCGCCATCGATGCGACCGCTAGAGCGACGCCGAACCCCGCGGGCCCTTTCGCGCCGCCGCCCCAATGGTGCTACCTCTGCCGCATGGAGTCACCCTCGCCCGGCACGATCGTCTTTCCCTGCCCGAGCTGCGGTACAAACCTCCAGTTTGGCGCCGATCAGTCCGGCCAGACCGGACCCTGCGCCTACTGCGGACAGTCCGTCACCGTTCCGTCGATTCCTGCCGCCGTGCCCGCCCCGATGACAATAACGCGAGGCCACGAGGCGGAAGCCGGTGGGCTCACGGCGGGGCGCTTTGTGGGAATCATCGTCACGGTGCTCGGCGCCATCTTTTGGGGCATCGGAGCGAGCATGCTCAGCTCCACCGGGTACACGCTCAAGCTCTTCGTCGCCGGTCCGGCGCTCTGCTTCTGGGGCCTCAGCCTGCTCGTGTTCCCTGGAAAGCCCCTGCCGTTCCGCGACCTGAACACGCTGCCCGCGAACGAGCGCAAACGCTGGGCGACGGAAGCGCCGGCTCTGCACAAGGCCGCCTGGGTTGTGGCTGGACTGGTCGGTCTCGTGCTCTCGATCCGCATGCTCGGCTAGCCTGAATCGCTTCCGCTATGGCGCGCCTCCGCTCGGCGGCTCGCACAGCTCCGAAAGGATCAGGAATCGAACGCCCCGTGGCGCTTCGAGCGAAAACCCGGCGCCACGTCCCGGAACCACGTCGAGAATGAGCCGAGTGTGCTTCCAACGCTCGAACTGGTCGCCCCCCATGTAGAAAGGACAGCCGGCGACAACGCCGAGCTTCTCGTCGCGCTCGCCCAGGCGAAACTCGCCCAAGGGAAAGCACATCGGCGCGCTGCCGTCGCAGCAGCCGCCGGACTGATGAAACATCAGCGGACCGTGCTCCGCGATGAGTGCTTCGATCAGCTCGACGGCCGCTGGGGTTGCTTCCACCCGCGACATCGGCGCCTAGAAGAAACCCATGGGCTTCTTGTCGTAGCTCACCAGCAGGTTCTTTGTTTGCTGGTAGTGGGCAAGCATCATCTTGTGGTTCTCGCGGCCAATGCCCGAATGCTTGTAGCCTCCGAAGGCTGCATGGGCCGGATAGAGGTGGTAGCAGTTCGTCCATACGCGCCCCGCTTCGATCGCGCGGCCCGCGCGAAAGGCGGTGTGCATGTCGCGGGTCCACACGCCGGCGCCCAGGCCGTAGAGCGTGTCGTTCGCCGTCGTGATCGCGTCGTCGAAGCCGTCGAAGGCCGCGACCGAAACCACCGGACCGAAGATCTCCTCCTGGAAGATGCGCATCGAGTTTTCACCTTCGAAGATCGTGGGCATGACGTAGTAGCCGCCCTCTAGCTCCCCGCCGAGCTTGGCCCGCTCACCGCCAACCCGAACCTTCGCGCCCTCTTTCTTCCCAATGTCGATGTACGAGAGGATCTTTTCTAGCTGGTCGTTTGACGCCTGGGCGCCGATGCGGGTGTTTGTCTCGAGCGGATCGCCGGGCTCCACCGCCCGGGTGCGGGCCGCCGCCAGCTCCATGAACTCGTCATAGATTGAGCGCTGCACGAGGGCGCGCGACGGGCACGTGCAGACCTCGCCCTGATTGAGCGCAAACATCGCAAAGCCCTCGAGGCACTTGGACCGAAAGTCGTCGTCCTCGGCCATCACATCGGCGAAGAAGAGGTTTGGCGACTTACCGCCAAGCTCGAGCGTCACGGGCAAAATGTTCTCCGACGCGTACTGCATGATGAGCCGGCCCGTGGTCGTCTCACCGGTGAACGCGACCTTCGCCACGCGTGGGCTCTGGGCGAGCGGCTTGCCAGCTTCAACGCCAAAGCCCTGCACGATGTTGACGACGCCATTGGGCAGAAGATGGCCCACGAGCTCGGCCCAGAGCATGATCGTCGCAGGCGTCTGCTCGGCGGGCTTGAGCACCACGCAGTTGCCGGCGGCGAGGGCGGGCGCCAGCTTCCAGGCGGCCATGAGGAGCGGGAAGTTCCAAGGAATGATTTGCGCAACTACGCCAAGGGGCTCGTTGATGTGGTACGCAACGGTGTGCTCGTCGAGCTCCGCGAGGCTGCCTTCTTCGCTGCGAATGCAGCCGGCGAAATACCGAAAGTGGTCGATGGCAAGGGGCAGGTCCGCGGCGAGCGTTTCGCGCACGGGCTTGCCGTTGTCCCAAGACTCGGAGACTGCCAGCATTTCAAGGTTCGCTTCCATGACGTCCGCGATCTTGAGCAGGATCTGCGAGCGCTCCGCCGCCGGCGTCCTGCCCCATTTCGCCTTGGCCGCATGGGCGGCGTCCAAGGCCCGTTCCACGTCCGCCGCCGTTGAGCGCGCGACCTCGCAAAACGGTCGCCCGGTCACCGGGCTGATGTTTTCGAAGTACTTGCCACTCGCGGGAGCGACGAACTCGCCGCCGATGTAGTTGTCGTAGCGGCTCTTGTAGTGAACGAGAGAGCCTTCCGTATTGGGCGTTGCGTAGCGCATTTTTTTCCTCCGCCAACGGGCAGAGCAGAGGTCGTGCCAACGGTGCTTCTTCGGAAAAACGGCGCACCGAGGCGCACGGGTGTAGCGTTTTGAAACACCCCTGGAGCACAACGCTCCACCGGTCCAAAAGCGCCCCTTGTCCTCACGGCGCTTCCGGGTGAGTTTGTAGGACGATGGCGCAGCGGGGAACGCTCTTTTTGGACGACGTGCCGCACGAGGTTTGGCGTGCGTTTCACGATGCGCCCGCGTCCCACGACGGCATTCAAAGCTATTCGCCGCGACAGCACCAGCTGCACTGGGAGCGCGCACGAACCCTTGGCGCGTCTTCGAAGGCTCCGCCGGCCGAAGACGGCCTCGTGCGCGGGCAAGCGCTGCGTCAGCGCGCCGAACGCATCGCGCTCCTGGAAACGTTGGGCGCCGGGGCACTCGAACGCGCCGCACACCGCGTGTCCGAACACCACTTCGTGCTTCTGTTGGCGGACCCCGACGGCTTGGTGGTTCGTAGCGAAGGCGGCGGCGCCTTTCGAGCCGCCGC
>JBCCRV010000202.1:0-10749 GCA_039201085.1 Myxococcota bacterium
GACGTCAGTGCCTCGGCCGACTTCGTCCACCACGACACCCGATATTCACCAGGCTCGAGGACAACGGGTTGAGCCAGCGCCGCACCAGACTGGTAGCCGCATTCGCTCGTGGGGCACGGACAATCCGGGGTGACCGTGGGAACGCAGTCCGGATGTGGCGGTGCAAACTCCACCAGGCTCGCAGACTCCAACCCAAGTCCGGGCTCCGAAGAGAGCGCGACTGAGTCGAGTCTGCGCGACCCAATGCAGTTGGGCAGGGGAGTACCACCATCAGTAGCGCACCCATCCAACGCCCAACCAGGCGTCTCCGACGTTCCTCGCTGACTCAAATCGTCGTTCCAGAAAAGGAGATTCGGACTGTCGACTCGACACATTGCGCGCGTGTTACTCAGGTCGTCTCGGAGGCTTACCACTACGGTGTCCTGTCCATCGAGGAATGGAAAGGCTAGGCGATAGGACTCAAGAAAATTCTCGAGGTCCGTCACGTAGTCACCAATGAACGACTTCTCGTACGCGCCACTGACTGCCGTGCTGGTACCGCTCAGTGTATCGTAGTCAATGCCCGACAACGTACAGAGTGAGTCGACCCATGTCGCGGGAGCGGCTACGAGCGGCAGCTCGGTCTCGATCGTTGAAAGTTCTAGTCCCAGGCGCTGCTCGATCGACCGCCGCGCGAGGTCCGCCATGCGAATCGCGTTGAGCCTAGCTCGCTCGTAGCGAACGCGGTCAATATCGTAACGACTACGATCGATCGCTTCCGACTCGAAGATCAATCCAGCAGCTTCTGTGGAGAGTCCGAGGGCACGTCGCAGTGCGCGTCGACCGTTACTTCTGAGGCGTGTCATTTCAGCTAGCGCACGCCCCAGCGCTATCTGTTCTACACGGAGTCGATCCCCGATCCCTCTTATCGTTGAACCACGCTGGTCGGTCGTATCAAGAAACTGCGTGAGTGTCGTCTCTCGATCGATCTGATCGATTTCGTCTTGTAGACCTGAATTCTCGATCGCGTAGACGATTTGAATCGCGGAGTTCGAACAAACGATCGCTGCTTCCGCGATTCGACCACCCATGCCCATGAGGTCGCCACCAATCCGAGCAGCAGCGCGCGCGCACTCGGCTACCTGATTCGAGATATCCCGCATGAGGTTGTTCCGCCGAATATCGCTGCCCAGACGAATACGACGAAGTGCGCCATTCACCAACCGAACATCTCGAGCCATTCCCTCAAGCTCGTCTGCCAACGAAGCCGGGGTTGACGCAATCCCGAGCAGCGAAGTAGACGCGTCCGCTGCTTGCTGGGCAAGCGCGCCTTCAAATCCATCTGGAAGGGTGGAAGCGGCTTCCGCACGAACACGATCAGCGATTGCCCTTGGCATATCGCGCACGATCATCTGATTTCCGATCGCGCGAACACCATCCGCTTGCGCGTTCAACGCGACTGCCAACTGATCAACGTCATCGGCGGTGATTGTGGAAGGGACGATCAGGTCATAGGAGCCTTCCGCCCCCTCCGCCGCCTCACACAGGAGTTCAAGTCCGTCCAACAACGAAAGCCGCGTCATCGAGGTCGCAGGACCGGTGAAGTGCACGCCAAACGCTGCCTGCTGAGCTCCGCCCGAACCCGCAAACTGCACCCATGGATAGTCGGTGACGTAGCTGTTTGTTACGTGCGCCAGATCCTGCACGCTGTTTTCCGCCAGGTTCTCCCAGAAGGGTAGGTACCTCAGCTGGTTCTGAACAACGAAAGCTGCGGCACGTCGATGAGACGCCATTTCCCTTTCTGACACCCCGCGGGTGCCAAATGGCGATTCTGCTTCAATGCGCCCAAAGGATACGGCGTCCTCCCCGCAGTGCGGGTTGGAACAGCTTGCCTTGAAGACAACTTCCTCGGCGGTTTGTTCGTTCACGCTCCACGAGCAGTAGGCCTGAAGCTCGTCGTCTGAGAACGTTCCTCCGATGTGGTTTTGGTGAGTTTCAAAGAAGCTCTCGACGGGGTTATCCCCATTGCGCCCGGTGCATCCCAGACCTCCGAAGTCGACGAGCGTATTCTGACCCAGCCACCGCGCCATCGTCGAAGCGGCGGCCCAGCGTGCAACGACGTTGAGCCGCCCGGCCGCGTTCCCGCACTGTTCAGGCGCGCAGAACAGCCCCCCTGCCTGATCCGCGGGGCATTCGAGCACCCCGGAACATGGTCCCGTTGATGAGGGCCCCGCACGCAGGGAGCCCGTAGTAAGGACCGGTTCGTCATTAATGAAGACCTTCGCATTGGTACCAGGTTCGAGAGCAAATCGGATACGGGAGGAGAGCTGCGACAGCGACGACAGGCTGAAGTTGCCCGAGTCAAGGATGATGTTTCTCCACTCGGTAATGAACGCTGGTGTGGTTCCGTTGGTTTCAAGCTCGCCGCGCATGGCCCGGAAACGGTCACACATATTGGGAAGTACGTTTGGCGGTGCGGTCGTCGGACGGTCGATCAACCCAAGGAGCGCGTCTCCGTCTAAACGCACTGTTTCGTAAGTGGCTGGACCTGGAGGAGCCGCACAGGCCTCTCCCGGTTCGACGAATGCCGGACAAGCTAAGTCCGTCGGCGTCCCCTCAACCTCACAAAGGCGGCTGATGTCTGCATCGGGGTACCAAACGCAAAGCTCTGCCTGACCTAGGGTGGCAAGTGGAAGCACTTCGCTTTCGGCTAGACAGCGAAGCAGCGCTCGGCGCGACGTCTGATCTGCAAGACTTTCTTGAGCGGGATCTGCGAGCCATTCCATCGGATCTGCGCTGGATGGAAGGGCGTCGAAGAGTGCAAGGTCGATCCGCGCACCACATAGGTTCTCCAATTCGTCGGCGGCCGCTTCCGCGGTCCGGCGGATACGCAATCCTTGTTCGAAGGTCTCGCGTCCGAGTGCATCCGATTCGGTTGCCGCAGCTCGAGCCAACGCGAGGTAGCGACGAAAACTGTCTTCGTACTCGCTACCGTCGTCCGTCAGGCTATCTTCGAGCGGGAGCCGACCACTAAACTGAAGGTACTCCCCGCAGGAAACGAGCGGATCGGCGCAGTTGTCAGGCTGAGGTGCCGCGAGACGGCCGGCCCAAGCTAAGAGCTCCGGAGCCAAGGCGCGTCGGTAGTGGTAGTTGGCTTCTTCGGGAGGTGAGAGCGAGCTGTTCGTCACGTGGTAAATGGGACCAACGCCCACCACCGAATACGTTCCAGGGGTGGACGAATTCGCGCCCGATTGCCTCGCCAAAACATAGATAACATCCGAAGCGCCCAGGCTCGAAAGATCAAAATACGTCCGGTAGTCTCCGGCTGCCTCGATCGGCTCGCCGGATGCAGGACCGGTCAACCATCCCGAACCAAACTCCGGTAGACCTTCGATCCCGCTCACATCGAGCCACGAGCATTCGACACCTTCAACGGTGCCGTTTACCGCGCAGCGCGCGGACGAGATATCGTTGGTCACCAGAAGCTCGAAAGGCTGGTACTTCGATACAACCAGCACGGAAGGCGTGAAGCCGGCTGCGTTCAAATCACCGACGAACATTTCTCCGACGGCCTCGACAGCCGACCGCGCAACCAGCCGCTCACCCAGAGCATCGACCCCAGTCGCTGTCCCGTCAGCTCGATACCGTAGTCCAAGGCGCCTCAGGTGGTGCGACCACGATGAAAGCGAGTAACGGGCTACTGTGCCGTCGATCAAGCCTCCGCCGGCGGCCCCGGCATTGAAGTCTTCAAAGGTCGTAACGAAACCTGGGTCCGCGACGATACCGGCCACAATCGAGGCAATCGGGTCGAGGGGCGGGTAGCCGGTCGCCGCATAGAAGTTGGTATCGAGCGACCCGTCTGGGGCGAAGGCACGCTCCGGATCAAGTACGGAACCGTCTCTGGAAAAGGCATCGTATTCCTCAGCCAGTATCTGCCGCGCCGCATCAATGTCGTCCGGAGTGAGGCCCTGCTCGGCAAGGAACTCGGTGACGCTTAGAGGATCGACGCGGTCGGCAACGCCCCATAGTCGAGCCAAACGCCTCTTCAGCGAAGGTTGCGCTGTACCGGCGTCGACGAAGGTGTCTGTATCTACCAACGTGGGCAGGCCAGAGGCGGGGACTGCCCTGACGATGTCGGGCGGTAGGCCAGTATCGCGGATCAGTTGAATCGCTCGAGACACGGCTGGTGTACGTGACGACGAACTGCAGGCGAACCTGTTCGTCAATGGAGCAGAGCGCTGTTGAGCGGGTGCTAGCGACGGTATCGCACCGCCACCAGCTATAAAGCGTGCTGCATGAAGCCGAACCTCTTGCTCGCTACTCGCCCCCGCTAACGAGTCCCCCCGTAGCTCGTCTGCAACAGCCTGGTAGTCGCGAGCCGCAATGTCTGCGGCTTCATGAGCGAGTTCGTCGATCTCGATCAGTCGCTGCTCCACCGTTTCGAGCAGGGTGAGAGATGGGACGAGCAAGCTCTGCGTGGCGCAGGAGGCATGGTCCATCTCGGTTACGTGCGGAAGACCATAGCTTTCTGGCCAAATCGGCAAGTTGTGCGCGCGTTCCGCCGCGATGTTCGTGACGAGAACCGCTGCCTCAGCAAGGGCTGCCCGGACACTTCGCTCCTGCGGCGGAAAGGTGTGTACCGCATACGACGCGGGGTCATCCTGCAGCGTGTCCTCGTTGAACTCTTCTTCGATCTGTACGTCGGACGTCGCACGCGCCACCGCCAGCATCGTGTTCGCCATGCAGGCAGCAACCCGTGCGCGACACGCAGTCACACGACATGCTGGCTCCTTGTCGATGCAAGCGCCGGCAGCGAGTCGCTCGCAGTGGGACCGAAACCAGCCTTCAAGGATCCGAGGGAGAGGCGTCGTTGAATCCGAGTAAAAGTCAAGAGTGAGTTCTTGCCCGTCATCGTATTGAAGCCGTTGGCGCGCTCGAAAACTCCGCAGAGGATCATTCTGTTGAGCTGCTTCATCCGTCGAGTAGCTAGGATCTCCGGCGCAGCTCAGAGCATTTGCGACCAGTGCAACAAGTACTAGACATCGTTTCCAACTCATCTTGGTCCTCCTGATGGAAGTCTGCTCTCCCATGCACGTTCACTTCCCGGAGCGCTCCGGGCGCATCGAATCCCGACGCCACCGCCATATAGATTCTCGTCCGTCCCTTCGAATGCACCGCCTACGGAGACTTGGGTTACGTACCAGTCTGAGATCGGCAGGCTCGTGCCCAGATTCCCACCTCGGCGGAGCGTTAGTGCCCCAGTCGGCGGATCAAGCGACACGCCGTCCGGTTCGAATCCGGTGACAAATCCTTGATCAAGCACGGTCTCAGATAGGCCACCGATCATCATGTCGACCCCGTAGACGCTTCTCAGCGCAGGAAGGTCAGTGACAGGTAGTAGGAGTCGGCTGTGCCCGGGACACCCCGCTGAGGGCACCTCGTCGCATGTGGGTGGCTCCCCATCCCAGAGACGATTGGAAGTTCGCGGAAGGGGGCCGCGCGCGGCCTTCTCCCACTCGGCGTTCGACGGAAACCTTCGGTTCCCGTCCCAGCGGCAGAAGGTCCAAGCGACGTCGACGTCGAGTCCTGGAATCACAGGGCGGGCCGTGTTGCCACCACCGCGTTCCTCGCATACGCCTGCATCGACACACTCGCGGTAGCGTCGGTTCGTGACGGGATATCGGTCGATGTAGAAGGCGGAAAGAAATACTGTGCGTTGTTGAAGTGCGATACCGACGGGCAATCGCTCGTCGCCCCGGCGAAACTCCCCAGCCGGAATGCAGATCTCTTCCGCATCGGGGGGATCCGTTCGTCGTTCGCCAGCACATCCGGACGCGCATTCGGTCGGTTCGCCCCACTGGCATGATTCTGAACACGCCTGGACCGAAACGTCGTTGAGCGAACATGCACCGTCCACGTTTCGAACCTCCCCAACCTCGCACTCCCCTGGGGGGTCAGCATCCGCCCAAGCAGACCACTCACAAGACGCAGAACACGTTCGACGGCGGCTTGCGCACAGCTCGAGGCCTTCGACCTCTTCATCGCCGGGCTCGCAGACTCCTTGCGCAACGCATTCGGAAGCTGCAGTCCATTCGCCATCAGTACATGTCTCCATTGTGGTGCCGCAGCGGTTACACGAGACAGTTCGTTCCGTGCCCGGCTCGCATGGAGAGACCGACTCATCCATGCCTACGTCCGTAGCAGTCTCCGGGCTATCCGTGGGACTGATGACGTCGCCGATAGCTGCATCGCTTTCCACCGGCGTGGAACTTCCACAACCGAAGAGCCAAACCAAACCTGAGGCAGCCGCGACCAAGCGACATCTGCCACGGCTAGCGAACCTTGTGGCACTCACCAGGACCCTCCTCCATCGACTTGTCGGCGAAAAACTAACAACAGCAACGCGAGGGGAAGGAGGCCCGGTGCTCCTCCGCCGGCGCTGCATCCAGAAGTCTCTGGCACGCACACTGACTCGGTTGCGCCATTGAGAGATTCACACTCAAAACCGGGCGGACACAGGTTCAGATCGTCGCACGCACGCGTACATAGACTTGAAGCGGTGTCGCTCGTTAGACACACGTTGCTCGCACAGTCTTCGCCCGCAGAACAGGACTGACCGAAGAGACCGCACTCGGCTGACTCACATGGCTCGTCACCTATGCATTCGCTGTTGCAGCTGCCACTGATGCATTCGTCGGGCGACGTACAAGGTTCTCCGTCGGTACGTCTGGGGATGCAACGTCCGTTCGCGCAATACGCGTTGTGCGCACAGTTGCTGCTTGAGCAGCACTCGGCTTCGCTACAGTCCGTGGCGACGCACTTACCATGGACACATTCGGCGCTTCCACAGTCCAAGCTCTCGCAGGTCGGAATGCAGAAGCCGTTGTCGCACTCCGCAGTTCGTGCGCAATCCACGTCACGAGAACACTCAACTCCTTCCGGATAGAGGGAGCAGAGCCCGAGAATGTCATCCCGCGAGAGCGTAGCCTGCGTGATGCCGCGGTAGTCCGGGTGCATCGCAGCGTGAGCGAATCGTTCGTCCGCTCCGCATGAAGGTGCACCCGGGTCACCACATGGATGCGCGAGTCCCAGGAGGTGACCCAACTCGTGCGTTACCACCGCTTCGATGGCGCGTGTACCGTCGACGTCTTCGGTGCTAGCCGACCAGCGATGGTCTACGTCGTTCAAGAGGACGTCGACTTCCGCTATCTCCCAGCGACCGGCAGCACGCTCGACATACTGGGCGTCGGTCGTTCCGACGGAGTCAGAGTCAAGTCCTCGCGCATTCCAGTCGCGTACCCAAGCGAGCGTGTTTAGCCCGTCTCCAGCTAGGACTTCGCCGCTTCCGACGACCACAACGCGAATCGCCGCGCACCGCACTGCGTTCCATCGTTCAACGGCGCGCAGTACAGCCCGGCGCACAACCACGCGTTCTTCGTCGCGGAACGACGAGAGATCCAGGTAGAGCTCGACGTTGTCCGACCATACGGCCGGAGACGAGAACCCGAACTCATCTGCGTTGGTTCTAAAGACGCCGTTGGAGCGATCGGCATCCGCAGAAACGGTCGCTGGATCCGAAAGCGCGGCTAAAAGCGAGACCATGATCGAACAGAGAGTTCCACGCAGCCTGTGAACACGATCGCTGACAACTGAGGACAGAACCGAGCGGACAAGCTTAGAACAGGCTGTGGTTTGGGGGTGCATTGGACGAAGGATCGAGACCGGGTTGAGAAGCAGCACACGCAAGAAGAACTACGCGACGGGTGTGACGATCCGGGCGTATGTGGACGGTTTCTGGGGTGTTCCCGCGCTGCGGAGCGAGCGGCACGAAGACGCACGCACGCGTCCCTCGGCCCGCGGAGACGGCTGCGCATCACTTAGACACGCCGGTTGCCCACGATGCGCCGGAGGCACGACAGAAGTCTTCGTGACGTCCGCCAAGACGTTGGCGGCTTTGGTGACGGCGTCGAGTTCGACGCGGGATTGGGCGCCATCGCGGTAGGTGGTTTGCAGCTCGGAGCTCACCCAGCGGACGGGGCCGCTGGCGGGGAAGTCGGGCTGGTCTTCGGCCGTTCGAAAGGCGGGGTTTGCGGGGGTTTCGGCGAGCGCTGCGCTAGCGAATAGGGTGGAAAGCGCGAGGCTCGGCAGGAAAGCGCTTGTATTACGGTCCTCAATCACCGCCTTATGGATACGCAGACCAAACTTGGGGTTGACGAGCGGAAGATGCAGGTCTGCCCGGTGCTCCGAGCCCCCGCCAGCGGGCTGGATGGTTTCGCTGCTCTTCTCCCCCATCGACTCAGGAATACGGGATCGGGGCCGCGCACTTCAAGGGAGAAAAGCACGAGCCTGTTCGAACTCACGCTCCTGTCACTTTTGGCGGCGGCGGCAACATGATCCAAAAATGCTTGCTTTTTCGGTTCTTGCACGCCTAGAGCCGCCGCTAGAAGCTTTGACCGATGCTCGCCCTGATGCTTGTACTTGCTGAGTGCCTTGGATGCTCGGTGAACTGGTAGGCGCAATGGCAACGCTAAGTTCTGGTGGCGCCTTCCGCGTGGACGCTGGGGCACGGTCGGCGTTAGCGCGTCTTTAGCGGGCGCGGCGATTCACCTTTGGGTGCGATCTCCTAGAACTTCGGTACTGTGCAAACAGCACTTGATTTTCGCCACCACAATTGGGGGATTTACAATACGCCTCGGCGTCGTTGTGCGGCGTTCGCCGGCGCTTGGCGCGTTGCGTGCCGTGGTGCGCTCCCTGGCCGGCGAGTCGGATGAACGAGCGTGAGGTTCGCGGAAGAAGGGCGAGGGTCGTATGCGCTTCGCAAGGGCGGAATACGTGTGGTTTGGCTGGGGCGAGGTGCGGCGACTCCCACGCAGAAGTCGGAGCCAGGAAACCGCTCGTTGCGGGTGCGCTTGCTTCCAATTCGCTCCAGCTGCGCTCTGCGGACGCCAATGCTAGGCCGCAGGCCATGAGCACGTCCCGGGCGCGGTCCCTCGTTCACTACCTCAAGATGCGCGCCGAAGCGCAACCTCACAAAGCCGCGCTTCACGCGAAGCGCGAGGGACGGTGGCAGAGCTGGAGCTGGCGCGCGTACTGGCAAAGCGCGAAGCGCGTCGCCGGCGCTTTGATCGAGGCGGGCCATACGCCTGGTGAGTGCGTCGTCATCGCGGGCGCAAACCACCCCGAATGGGTTCGCCTTGAGCTTGGCGTCATGAGCGCCCAAGGCGTGCCCGCGCCCGTCTACGGAACGTCCACGGTCGAACAGGCGGCGTATATCGCGACCGACTCGGGCGCGAAGACCATCGCCGTCGACGGCGTCGAGCTGCTCGAGAAGTTCCTCGAGGGCGAGCGCCAGGGACTGCTCTCGGGCGTCGAGCGCTACATCACCTTCTTTGACGTGGAGCACAGCGACCCTCGCGTCATCAGCCTCAGCGCCTTTGAGGCGAGCGCACCGGATTCGCTCGCCGAGGTCGATGCGCGGGTCGAAGCCATCGACGACGACACGGTCTGCCTAACGATCTACACCTCCGGAACGACAGGAAAACCCAAGGGCGTGGAAATCGATCACGGTGGCGTGCTGCACGTCGCCTACGGCCTGCTCGCCTTCGAACCGCGATTTGAAACCGAACTCGAGTACCACACGGTGAGCTACCTGCCGCTCAGCCATCAGGCCGAGCAGCTGCTCACCAACGTGCTTGGCCTCGTCGTGGGCGGCGAGTCGTACTTCTGTCCCGTCATCGCCGACGTGCGCGAGTACCTTGGCGACGCCCGGCCCACGGTGTTCCTCGGCGTGCCGCGCGTGTGGGAGAAGTTTGAAGCCGCCCTGCGGGGACGGCTCGCGGAAGCGACGGGCCTGCGCGCGAACCTTGCGGCCTGGGCGATGGATACGGAGCTCGCGTGCTTTCGCGAGCAGATCGCCCGCGGCCTCAAGGCTCACGAGCACATGCCCCTTCGCCGGCGCGCCGCGCGGGCGCTCGTGATCAATAAGATCAAAACGGCCCTCGGACTCGATCGACTCGAAGTCGCCGTGACAGGGTCTGCGCCGATCTCCCCGGAAACGCAAGACTTCTTCGCGTCCTTGGGCATCTGCGTGTTCGAGGTCTATGGCCTTACGGAAACGAGCGGCGCGGCTACGATTACGGACCCACGGCGACCGGCCTTCGGAACCGTCGGCAAGTGCTTTAAGGGCATCGACGTACGCATTGCCGACGAAGACGAGATTCAGCTGCGCGGCCGCAACATGGTGCGCGGCTACCGCGGACTGCCAGAGGAAACGAAGGCCCTCTTTACGGACGATGGCTGGCTGCGCACGGGCGACGCGGGCTCGCTCGATGCGGAGGGCAACCTCAAGATCACCGGTCGACTGAAAGAGCTCATCATCACCGCGGGCGCCAAGAACGTGGCGCCCGTCGAGCTTGAGTTTTACCTCCAGTCGATCGTGGGCGTGGGCCAGGCGGTGGTTGTGGGCGATCGAAAGCCCTTTCTCGGTGCGCTCCTGACCCTCGACCCCGAAGGCCTCGACGCACTCGCGGACGCCGCGGCAACGGCGAAGGCCGACATGGCCACGCTCGCCGCGGATCCCAAGGTGCGCGCCTACCTCGAGCGCGAAGTGGAAGAAAAATGCAACGGCCGCGTCGCGCGCTACCAAACGATTAAGAAGTTCGACGTCCTCCCCGCCGAGCTAAGCGTCGAGGGCGGCGAACTCACGGCGAGCATGAAGCTCCGCCGCGGACCCATCAGCGACAAATACGCCGAGCGCATCGAAGCCTTCTA
>JBCCRV010000203.1:0-10730 GCA_039201085.1 Myxococcota bacterium
AGGGGTGTGGCGCGAATCACGCCGCCGAGGGCGTCGGTGCCGTGTGGTTCCGATGCGCTCCCGCGTTCGACTTCGAGTCCCGCGAGCGTGCGCGCATCTACGGTGAAGAAGTATTGGTTTGGACCCTGTCGATAGATGGCGTGGTTGATGCGTACGCCGTCGAAGAGGTGCAGCACCTGCTGGCCCGTCAGGCCCCGAACGTACGGACTCGCTTGCCCGTGGGCCGTTTGCTGAATGGCGACGCCGGGCTCCCAGCGAAGGGCGTCAGGCGCCGACGTGGAGACCCGGCGGTCAAGATCTGCGCGATCAACTTCGCTGGCGGCCTGCGTGGATGGCAGCTCGGGCGCCGTTGCCGCGCGGGCGCCGTAGCCTGCGTCCTCAAGGTCCGCAACTTCCTCTGCGTTTTCGCCTGTGAGATCCGCGGGCGCGGGATCGGACTCGTCGGGGGGAGGTGCCGGCGCCTGCGCCGCTGCCCGCGGCGCCAGCAAGGCGATCAGAGCCGCCAAGGACAGCAGCCGAGCCGCCCCTGCCTTTTTCGGCCCTTCGAACATGCGACGGACGATAACCGGCGTCGGGCAAATAGCCGAATCTTTTCAGCTTTTTCACCGATCGGGGAACGGACGCAGCCCGCGAAACGCGCGTGGAACAAACTCGCGATAGACTTCAGCCATGGAACGCGCCCTCGTCCTCGCCCTCCTGCTCACCGCATGCGGCAGTTCAAAGTCTCGTCCGGACGCCCCCTGCGGCGAAGAAGGCGAGAGCGAAGCGTGCGGACAGCCGTGCACGGACACCCGACCCTGCCCCTTTGGTCTGTACTGCAATGACCGAAGCGAGTGCGACACCGACTGCATCGTCGACGGCGTCTGCGGCGCCGGCATGGTCTGCGGCGACGAGGGCCAGTGCGTCATGGCTCCCGAGCCTCCACCGAATCGACGGGACCAGGGTACGAACCTCGACTCGGGGATCGTGTGCGCCAGCCGCGAAGTGCGCGCAGGCCGAACGACACCGACGGTGATGCTGATCATCGACCAATCGAGCAGCATGGACGACGACTTCGGCGGATCGAACCGGTGGGACGCGCTGCGCAATTCGCTGCTCGACCAGCCCGACGGCTTTATCGCCTCGCTCCAGGACCAGGTCGTCTTTGGACTGACGCTCTTTAGCGGCGAAGACGACAACCCCGTCTGTCCGCTCATCACCACCGTGCCGCCGGCCCTCAACAACTACGACCGCATCGCCGAAGTCTACCGCCCGGCGGACACGATCGAAGACACACCGACGGGCGATTCGATCGATGCGGTGATCGACGACTTCCTCGCGCGCCCCGACGGCTTCAGCGAACCGGTGATCTTCGTGCTCGCCACCGACGGCGAGCCGGACACGTGCGCGCAGCTCGACCCGCAGGAGGGTCAGCCAGAGTCGATCGCCGCGGTTCGTCGCGCCTTCGACAACAACATTCAGACCTTCGTCATTAGCGTCGGCGAAGGCGTCGTGTCCGAAAACCATCTTCAAGACATCGCCAACGCCGGCCTTGGACGCGGCGCCGGCGATGCGGACGCCCCCTTCTTCGTCGCGGGCGACGACGAGGGCCTGCGCGACGCCCTCAGCACGATCATCGGCGGCGCCCTTAGCTGCACGATTCGACTCGAAGGACGCATCAATACGGAAGCGGCCTGCACAGGCACGGTCATGCTCAATGGCCTTCCCCTGCCCTGCAACGACGAGAACGGTTGGCGAGCCGTCGACGAGTCCCGCATCGAGCTCCAGGGCGAAGCCTGCGACCGCCTCCTCAACGACTCCGCCGCAACACTGCGCGCCGAGTTCCCATGTGACGTGATCTTGATCTAAGCACCGCCAGTGGCGATGCTAGGAACACGCCCATCGTTCGATAGCGGCGCAAAGCGCCGCTATCGGGGAACGGGGTGCTTAGCCAGCTTCCGCTGCAGCGAGCGCCGATGCATGCCGAGACGCGCGGCAGCCCGACTGATGTTTCCGCCCTCGTCGACGAGCACGCGCTGGATATGCTCCCACTCGACACGGGCAAGGGTCGGGGTCTCGATTTCTCGGCCGCCTTCGGCCAGGTACGACTGACCCTCAGCGCGTGAGAACGCCGCCAAGATCTCCGACGCGTCGACGGGTTTCGTTAGGTAGTGGGTTGCCCCGAGGCGAACGGCTTCGAGCGCCGTTGCGATACTGCCGTAGCCCGTGAGCACCACGATGTTGGTTCCACCGTCGACGTCGAGAAGCGCTGGAATGAGCTGCAGTCCGTCGCCGCCAGGCATGCGCAGATCGAGAAGCACGAGCTCCGGTTGGTTCGCCTTGGCCGCATCCAAACCAGACCCGCCATCCTCCGCTTGAAACACCTCGAGGCCGCGACGCTCGAAGGCTTGCGCCAAGCGTCCGCGCAGGATGCGGTCGTCGTCGATTAGCAAGATCGAAGGTGCGCTCATGATGTGGCCATCTCCAAGGAAAGCGCGTTCGTCATGGACGCCTCCAGCTTGAGCAGGCAGGCGTCGGGAAAGGTGATTTCCGCCACCGTACCGCCGCCGACCCGTGCACGAAGTTCCACGCGGCATCCGAGCTGCTCCGCTACCGTCGCCACCAAGAAGAGACCCAGGCCGCGGCCACGACTCTCAGGGCCTTTTGTCGTGAAGAAGGGATCGAAGGCACGGCGCCGAACCGACTCGCTCATTCCCTCGCCGCGATCGAGCACGCGGAGCGTAGGCGAGGACCACTCTAGCAACACTTCGCTATCCCTCGACGCATCGAGCGCATTCTGTACGAGGTTGTGGAGCATTTGCGAGCACGCGCGTATCGGCACGCGAAGCGCTCCCACCGGCTCACCTCGAACGCGCGCTCGCTCGGCGGCCGCGAGGCGCAGTCGAACGCCGTCAACAAGCTCGCGAAGGCTGACTTCGGATGGGGCCTCCGCGCCACCCTCGCCGGCCCCGAGGGCCATCGCATCGAGAATCGTGCGGCATCGGCGCACTTCGTCGGTGATGAGCTGAAGATCCTCGCGTTGCGCGTCTGTCGCGCCGAACGCGAGTTCACCCGCGGCCACGGCAATCGTGCCCAGTGGGCTGCCAAGTTCATGAGCCGCACCCGCCGCGAGGGTGTTCAGAGACGCGATATGCTCGGATGCCGCCGCGCGCTCGCGCGCTTCGCGGAGTTCGTGCTCGCGGCGTAGGAGCGACTGGGAAAGGCGCGATACAAACGCCGCGATGAGCGCGGAGGTGACGGCGAAGGCGATGAGCATGCCGTAGAGGTGGGAGGCGTAGCCGTTTCCGTGCACGTGCACGTCCAGGGACTGAAACGTTGACGCGTACAGGCCGGTGCACACCACCCACGTCGCCGCCGCCCAGCGTGGCGTCGCAAGTACGGCGGCCAGCACCACGTGCACGAAGAAGAGCGCACTGAAGGGGTTCGCTGGGCCGCCGGCAAACGCCAGCATGAGCGCGAGCCAGCCGCCGTCGCTCATCAGCACCGCGCCGAGCGTTCGGCGCGAGAGGGGCCGCACCAAGGTAAGCGCCACGTTCGAAAAGGCATGGCCCGCAACGAGCGCAAAAGCTGCCGGCCCTTCGGGCGCGAAGAAGAGCGCCACGAGCCCCTCGATCGCCACCGCCACCCAGCGAAGGCGGAGCACCGAACGCCGCTCGATGGCGCTCAGGTTCTCAGGTCGCTTCCTGCTCATGCTCGTTCACCGCAACACAAGTGTTTCAGGCTACGGGCGAATGTCGACCATTTAGGGCGCATTCAAACGCTGCCTCCAGAGCTCATCCCCAAATCGCCGTGGCCAGGTTTTTGACGCTGCGCGGAGCGAAGTGACCAGGGAGTCCCAGGGCCCACGCAAAATCACCGTTCGCCAACGCACGTTGGGTCGAAACGCGCGCGGACCCGACGCTCGCAGTCCCCTCGCGCTCGACTTCGATGCTCACGGAGCACTTCAAAGGCCTGGCGCGCGCCGCATAACGTTCAAGCCAACGATGCGAGCGCGATGGCGTCGATGCGAACACCCGCTGGGTCTACGCCCATGAGCCCACGTCGGGGAGCGGCAAATCGTCGCGCATCGACGCCGATGAAGGGGCAACTCCCGCGCCGCACGCTAGCGCTGGCGCAGGCCGGTGGCCAAGCCCGCCACCACCGCGCCGATGCGTACGGCGTCGTGCACCTGTTCGCGGGTCACGCCCCCTTCGATGACCACCTTCTCGTGCGACTGCACGCACATCTCACAGCCGTTGATGGCGCTGACGACGAGACTGAAGAGTTCGAAGTCGACCTTGTTCGAAGCGGGTCGCGCAATGCGGTTCATGCGCAGGCGGGCGGGGAGGTCGTCGTAGCTGCCGCCCATGAAGTGACGAAAGCGGTAGTAGACGTTGTTCATGGCCATAAGCGACGCCGCGGCGCGGGCGTCTTCGAGCGATTCGGCCGCGACGCCGGCGGCTTCGGCGTCAGCGAGCGTCGCGGCAACGAGCTCGTCGTCGCCCGTCGCCACCGCCGACGCGAGGGCGCAGCCCCAAAGGCGCGGCGCCTCGAGCTTCGACTGGCTGAGCACAGACTGAATGTTCAGCTTCAGGTCCTTCGAGTGGTCGGGCAGTGTTTGGCGGAGGGCGTCGAGCTTTTCCATGGCCTTCGTTCTCGAGCCGTCTCCACGTGCCGGCAAGGGAATGGAACGCTTAAGCCGCATCCGTCACCCGATGGCACGCCCCGGCAGAATCGCTGAGGCATGTCTTCGGGTGCAAAATACCTTCTGCATTTTCCGCTCGAAGAACCTCAACGATTCCGAAGTCTTACGCGATCGCACGGCTCTGCTGAATTGTGCGGGTTAAACGCAAAAGGACGGCAGCCGAAGGGCGCCGACCCCTGCGTGAGGCGCGAAGGCTTCAGACCTGGATCGTGTCCTGGCCCTTCTCCCAGTTGCAGGGGCAGAGCTCGTCCGTCTGAAGGCCGTCGAGGACACGGAGCACCTCGGGCACGTTGCGGCCCACGCTCAGGTCGTTGACGCTGACCCAACGAATGATGTTGTCCGGATCGGCGATGAAGGTCGCGCGAAGGCATACGCCCGCGTCGGCGTGAAGGATGCCAAGGGCCTGCGACAGCTCCCGCTTGGTGTCCGCGAGCATTGGGAACGGAAGATCCTTTAGGTCCGGGTGGTCGTTGCGCCACGCCAAGTGCACGAAGTGCGTGTCCGTGCTGCCGCCAAGGAGCACGGCGTCGCGATCGTCGAAGTCCCCATTCCGGCGGCCGAACTCGGCGATCTCCGTCGGGCAGATGAACGTGAAGTCCATCGGCCAGAAGAAAAGCACCTTCCACTTTCCTTCGTAGTCCTTGTCGGTGATCGTCTTGAATTCCTTGCCCTTCTCGCGCGAAACGGTGGCTTCAACGGAGAACTCGGGCAGCTTGTCGCCAATGGTCAGCATGAATGATCCTTCTTCAATTTAGGGGGGCCCGCTTGGGCCCGCGCCCGCAGACCTAGGAAGTGTCGCTGCCGCTGTCAACGGCTACACCTGACATCCGTTGTGTTCCTCGATGCGCTCGGCAACGCAGCGACGATGAAGCGACTTCGCGTTCAGCGTCGGGACGTTGGAAGATCGCGCCAAGCTTCTTGATCAGCGCCGCCGCACGGAACAACGACGCAAGAATGCCGCCGCGACGCGCGGCGACGCAGTCGCCGGTCCGCAGCGGTCGGACCAGAAAGCTCACACGCGGTCCGGCCGCACGACGGAATGCAAAAGCCCAGGCGCCAGGCCTGGGCTTTTTCGCTTCGCTCGAAAGCGGCCGCTAGAGGCGCTTTGAGTAGTACTCGATGACGAGGTTCATCTCGACGGGGAAGGGAACAGCCGCGGCCGTCGGCAACTCCGCCACCGTGGCGACCTTCGTGTCTTCGTCAAAACGAAGCCACTCGGGGCGGGTGAGCTAAGGCTTCTCCATCGACACCACGACGAGGGCGATTTCCTTGCTCTTGTCCCGAAGGGAAATCTGGTCACCAACCTTGAGGCGATACGATGGAATGTCCACGCGCTTGCCGTTTACGCGGAAGTGCCGATGACGCACGAGCTGTCGGGCAGCCGGGATCGTCGGGGCAAAGCCCGCGCGAAACACCGCGTTGTCGAGGCGGCGCTCAAGGAACTCGAGGAGCTTGTCGGGCGTCGGCGCCTTATCGCGCTTGGCTTCGACGAAGAGGCGGCGAAACTGACGCTCCGTGAGACCGTAGTTGAAGCGCAGCTTCTGCTTCTCGAGGAGCTGCTTCTTGAAGTCCGATTCCTTCCGGCGCCGGGCATTCTTCGGGCCATGGTCGCCGGGCGGGTACGCCCGATCCCACATGGTCTTGCGGGAAAGGCCTGGAAGGTCCACACCCAGCGCTCGCATCTTCTTTACCCGGGGTCCGGTATAGCGCGACATCTCGTCGATTCTCCTCAATCAAAGCAGTGGGCACACGGGCCCGGACCGCGGAAACCCGCGGGTCGCGCGTTATGAAACACGATCCGGTGGCGCGTCAAGGAGAGCGAAGGCGTCTTCCCAGTTTTCCCCGTCGAAGGGCTGGATCTCCCAGTTTTTTGGCCCTTCGTCCAGGCAGCCCACGTGCACCGAACGCTGGCCGGGGTGGCTTCGAGGCTCGTAAAAGCACTTGATGCCGCAGATCCGGCAAAAGCGATGGCGCGCGGCTCCCGTGCCGAATCGGTAATCCACGAGGTGCTCCTCCCCTTGGATCAGCTCAAAGCGCGAACGGGGCACGATCGCGTGGAGGTAACCGGTTCGGCGACAGATCGAGCAGTTGCAGCCAAGGGCCACCCGAGGGCCTTCCCATTCGATGGCGATGCGAACGGCGCCGCAGTGGCAACCGCCCTCGAGCCGCACCGAGTCGCTCACCTGCGCACCACGCGGCGCTCGGTGCACGACCAGGTTGTGCCATCCACCCGTGAAGGCGTGCAGCGCTCCCCCTCAAGCAGGGCCACGGCTTCGGGCATCGGAGGCGCGACGCTCAGTGCATGCACTTCGCCGGCGCGATCCACGCGGACGAACGCACCGGCAACACCGACGTGCAGTTCGCCGTCGTGCATGAACGCCGCATCGGGGACGCCATCGAGCACCTCCCGGCCGCGCTCCTCGCCCGTCGCTGGATCGAGCGTGAGCACCTCGACCCGCGCCTCATCGCCCGGAAGTCGGTCAAGCTGGTACACGGCCTCGCTCGCGAAAAGGGACCGTACCTCCAGCGCGACGCCCTCGCCCCGAACGTCTTCCGGATCGGCGCCGCGCCAGAGGAACTCGCCCGTTTCCACGTGGAAGGCGTGAACGGACGCGTTGCCACGGGCTTCGAAGAGGCGAACGAAGACCCGTTCGCCGTCCGACGCGAGCGTCGGCGGGTCTTGCACGCCGAAGAGCGCCTCGGTCCAAACAACGTCGTCGTCGCGCATCGAAACGAGGTGCGTGTAGCCGCGCTCCTCAAAGCCGCGTCGAAGCACCACGACTTCGTTCTGACTCACGCCGACAACCGCCGAGATCGGTCCAGAAGGGTCCTTTCCCACGTACCAAAGGGCGACGGCGCCGGCGGCGATCAAGGGCAGGCCACAGCCGAGGGCCACGGCGAGGGATTTTCCCGAACGGCGGCCGTTTCCCATACGGGAGCTATAGGCGCAGCCATGCCGGCTTCAAGGCGAGCCCCGCTCGCGCGCGAGTCGCCGCGTTCGAGGCCGGCGCTCCGTGGCGGCGAGGGGCCGGTATACGGAAGCGCGATCGCCGCGCGATCGATGGCGAAAGGTCAGTAGGTCGGGGGGCTTGCCGCCTCTTCCGCGTCGTGCGAATCGCAGCCTGGCGGCTCGGAAAAGACCGAGCAGCTCGACGGCATCAGGCCTGCCGCCGTAACTCGATAGCGCTGCTGCTGGCACGGGCGTTCCGCTAGCATGCTCACGTCCCGCCACTGACGGCGCACTCGGTGGTGAACGCCATACCAGCCGCCCACGTCCTGCGTTTGCACGCAATCGTCCCGCACCTCGACGGAGGCGAGACGCGTGGTGACGAAGGTGCAGTAGCCCTCGTCGTCCATGCATCCTTCGCCATAGACCTCGCTGCCGCCGATGGTGTTGGTCTCGGTGACGGCGACGCGCCCTTCGGCGACGCGAAGCAGGACGAGACCCGTGGCGGAATCGCGATCAAAGAAGCGGTGGGCGATGAGCAGGGCGTCCGACGTTCCCGATTCGATCCGATGGGACAGCTTCGAAAAACCGACGACTCGGCACTGGACGACGGGCCCAAGGCGCGCGGAGACTTGGGTGCAGAGCACGCCTCCGACGTCGACGCCAGTGACGGTCAGATCGATCTGGGAAAAGGTCCAGAGTCGCTCACCAATCATGAACTGGATCGGCCGCGGCACTTCGCGGAAAAGCCGGCGCACGGACGCGCTCACTCGGACGCGGCGGCCAGCGGGCGGCTGGACCGGACCGGGCGGCCGGCGCCAATGAGCGGGCGGCTGCGAGTAGGCGGGCAGCGCACGGTCGAGGCCAGCGATCCGTACGCAGCGAAGCACGGAGCGCCGAGCTCGGGGACGCCACATGGTTCGACAACGAAGGGTGTCGCCGTTTGGCAACGCCAGCGCATCGTCCACGCCAAAGCGGAAACCTTGGGCGAACCAGCGATGCCACCCTTCGATCGCCGCCTGCGCGTTGGCTTCGGCCTCCGCATATGCGCCGACCACGAGGCGGACCTCCGTGTGCCCAACGCTAAAGCGTACCTCGGGCTCTTCGGGCGGGCGAGGCGTGTCGGCCGCGGTACGTGGCGGCGCGTCGCTGTCGGCTAGCACCGGGACGAGCATCGCTGCTGACGGCGCTCGCTGTGCCTCTTCGCTTCCCGCGACACGGTCGGTGGGCAGCGCCACGCGCGAACGGGAGAGGCAGCCGGCGAGAAGGACAAAAGGCAGGACGAGAAGGAGGGGGAACCGTCGCATGGCGCTCCTCTCGCCGGGCAAGGGACGTAGTTGCGAAAAAACTTCACGCTCGACGGGGCTTGCTCGAGCAGCAAGCACCGCCGTTTGCGAAGAAGCCGGGATAGCAGGCTTCGAACTCGCCACCGCCCGGCCGCAACGGCGACGGCAACGTCACAGCCGGCACACGCATCGGCGGGACGAACGCCCGACGCGCGGCAAATCAATCCCGCGGTCGCTCGGCGCCGACGTATCCCAACTGCTCCAGCTGCGCTTCAAGCTCGGCGTCGATCGTCCGCCGCTGGCGGGTGTGCTCCACCGGACCGCGGAGCGAAAGGCCGAGGCTGGCGCGGAGGTAGCGCACCAGCTCGGGTCGGCCCTCGGCGAGGTTCGTCGTTTCCTCCGGGTCCGCTTCCAGGTCGAAGACCGCCACCCGCCGATGGGTGCGATGCACCAGCTTGAAGCGCCCCAGCACCACGCTGCGCCACCCCTCCATGAATCCCGCCACCATCGCGCGCGGCGTGCCGGGTTCACCGCGGAGGTCCGGAAGGAGTGAGCGGCCGGGCAGGCTCCGCGACGCGCGCAGGCCCAGCGCATCGTAAACCGTCGGCACCACGTCGAGCAGGCCTGCGGGCGCGTCGATGGCGCGGCCTTCGAGGCCTGGCACCTTCACCAAAAGGGGCACGTGAAGAAGCTCTTCATAGAGGCTGTGGCCGTGACCGACGCTGCCGTGGTCGAAGAACTCTTCGCCGTGGTCTGAGGTAAACACAACCATCGTATTTTCGGCCAGCCCGCGCCGCTGAAGCCCTTCGAGAATCGAAGCGAAATGCACGTCGTGGTACGTGATCTCACCGTCGTAGAGCGCCTCTAAACGGCGCCTATCGCGCGCGTTCGTTCGCAGGCGACCGGATTTGATCTTTTCAAGGAGCAGCCGGTCGCGGCCAAAGTCGACGGGTCCGCTATACGGATCCGGGTCGTACTCGGCGAGCAGTTCGGGCGGCGGCAGGTAGGGCACGTGCGGATCGATGGTGTGCACGTAAAGGAAGAAAGGCTTCTCTTCGTCGCGCCCATCCAGCCACTCGAGCACGTCCGCCGCCACAAAACGCGCCTGCGTGCGCCGCCCTTCGCGAAGGTAGTTGCGAAAGCTGCCCCACCCTTGGCGAAATCCGAAGGCATCGGACACGTAGCCGTTGCAGACGAAGGCGGCCGTAGCGAAGCCTTCCTCACGCAAGCGTTCCGAGAGGATCTCCACGCTGTCCGGAAGCACCGCTTCGCCCGACGCCGCCGTGTGCTGCCATGGGAAGAGCCCAGAGAGCAGCGTAGCCACGCTGGGCTTTGTCCAGTTCTCCTGCGTACGCGCCGCACGGAAGACGCCAGCGCTCTGGCTCCATCGATCGAGTCCGGGCGTGCGCACGCGCGTGCTTTCATTGAAGGGACGAAGCTTGTCGGCCCGGACCGTGTCGACGAGAAACACGAGCACGTTGGTCGGTCGCGTTGCGGGTCCTGCCTCGAAAGCGGCGAGGGGGGCGCCCCGGAGCACGCGGGCGTCGGTGAGGCTTCCTTCGCCTTCGAACTCGAGCCGGAGCACGCCGAACCCGCGTCGAAGGTTCGCGCGTATCGGAAGCTCACCCCGTCCGAGCTCCTGCCAGCGCAGACTCGCTTCGCCGGTGCTCGGCGCCACGTCCGTCCATCCGTGACCGGCTTCAGCGGGCGCCGACGCCCGTTCGTCTTCAGTCCCCCAGCGAACCACCACGCGCCCGCTTCCGCCCAAGGCGAGCTCGCTGCCTTCCGGCACATCGAGGGGCCACTCGACGGC
>JBCCRV010000204.1:0-10631 GCA_039201085.1 Myxococcota bacterium
CAGGATTCGCGCCCACGCGGTGAGCGAGCGATCACCGCAATGGCCCTCGCGGGCCGCGCGAGTCTCAAGGCGCGCGCCGGCGAAGGCGAAGCTGCGCGCGTGCTCTTGGACGAAGCAGAAGCCATCGCGGCCAGCACCGCGCACGAGGCTTTTCACGACGCGATTGCCCTACGAAGAATTGAACTTGGCCCCTTCGATGATGTGGCCGCGATTCGGGAGCGTCTGCGAGGCAGCAGTGAACTTCGGGGCCACATCACGCGCCGCTTCGCGTGCCGGATTTTGGAGGCACGTCTTCGGCGTGCGCTCGGCGATTCGGAGCGCCTCACGGTTCATCGAAGCGGCGGTTGGTTTGAGCGCGGCGGGGCCGAACGGGTGGACCTGTCGCGGCGCCGTCGCCCGGCGGCCTTGCTCGCGCGTCTTGCGGCCGGCGGATGGGTGCCGCTCGCTGAGCTCTTCGAAGCGGGATGGCCTGGCGAACGCTGCTTGCCGGGTACCGATGTGAACCGCGTTCACGTCACCCTGAGCCGACTGCGCAAGTTGGGTTTGAACGATGTGATCGAAGCGGAGGACGGCGCCTTTCGGCTAAGCCCCCGGATCGCGCTCACGGTGGCAGACTAGTCGCTTGCCACGGCCCGCTACTCGGCGACGACTCGAAGTTGGATGCTTGCTTCCGTGGTCATCGACGTCGCGGGGCAACCGAAAAAGCGCGGGCTCGAATTCTCAGGTCCAATGGAGATGAAGCATTGCGCAATGAGGTCGTCGCTCGAAAGCGAGTCGTCGTCTGTGAGGGTAAAAAAGACCCTCGAATCAAAGGCATCGGTGGGGACGCCCCGAAGAATGATGGCGTCGTCGCCTGCCCAGCTGGGCGTAGTCGTGTTGTTGACGAAGGGGGTGCTTCCCATGATCCCGCCTAAGCTGGCGGTGACGAATACATCGGGCGGCTCGAAGGTGTCGTAGCGCTCGCCAGTGTGGTCGACCGCGGACACCCGGGCGGCGAGGACCTCGACGCGCCAGGTGGCCCGTGGGTCGGGCGCGCACGCCGAATCCGCGCATTCGAATCCGCGCTCGCAGGCGAGGCACTGCAGCCCGTCGCTCCCGCATGCGGCGCCCGAGTCGCCGCGACGGCACGTGTCGCCTTCGCAGCAGCCGTCGCAGGTGTCGCTACACGAGGTCGACACGCAGCTGCCCAGCGTGCACGCCGTACCGGCGATGCAGGTGCGGCAGGCTCGACCAAGCGTGCCGCATGCGCCGTTGTTGACGCCATCCATGCAGGTTTCGCCCATGCAACATCCGTCGCAGGTGGTGGCGCACGGCGCCGCGCACGTCATGCCTCCACCGAAACGTTCGCAGCGGCGCTCGCCGCAGTCGTCGCACGCAACGCCGGAGCTGCCGCAGGCGTTGGCCTCGGTTCCAGCCAGACACCGGTCGCCAGCGCAGCAGCCGTCGCAGTTGCTAGCGGAACAACCCCCAGACGTGTTCCCATCGGTGCGAATGCCGCCATCGGAGGGCACGCTGCCATCGGGAGAAACGCCACCGTCGCCTCCGAGGTTTGCACAAAGCTGCGGCGGCAAGCGTTCGCGGGATGAGAGGTCAAAGCGACCTAAATCCATGGGCGTCGACACTTCGGGTACGGGCACACGAATGCGGAAGGGCCCAAAGCTGTCCTCAACGAAGCCTAGCGAGACTTCCACGCTTCCTTCCAACTCGACCTCGCCGAAGACCGTGACCTCGCCTTGATACTCGGCCTCGGAGCCGTTGTCGGTGGCGCAGCGCCCTTCGAACCTCGCCTGAAGTGTGCCGGAGGCCACGCCCACAATGACCGTTGCCCCCGGGATCGACGGAACGGGCGCGCGCACCAGCTCGACCGGCGGAAGATCGGCCGCGACCTCCACCCCTTGGTCAAGCAAGAAGGGATCAAAGTTCGTCGAAGCCGGGGCAATCACGTAGCTCTCTTCAGCGATTGGCCCTTCGAACTGCTGACCGGCTACATCGATCGATGCGTCGATCGAAAACTGAAGGGCGCCTTCGAGCGAAAGGCGGCCGCTGCCGACGACGGGCTGAAGGTTGGGATTGACCAACCCCTGAGCGCTCACGGAAATCTGACCGGAGCTGGACGCCCGGGCCGCGAGCTGGACCGGCGAGCTCTCGGGCAGAAAGCCCGAGTCGAACTCGAATCCGGGAATAAGAACTTGTTCGCCGGTGAAATCGATGGACGATCCCGCCTCGCCGCTCGAGCAGCCGGTGAGGGTGAGTCCGAAAAGAAAAAGGATGGTGCAGCCACGTGCCATGGCGTGTCTCCTGCCTCAGCCTATTCGCTTTGGCCCCTTACATACGCTTAAAGGTTATTTCATGGTTCCGAGTGAGCCAAGGCGCAGCACGTGCGCGGGGCTTTTTGACGCGTACGGGGCTTTTTGACGCGCGCGCGGTACTCAGCGGGAGGCGAAGTCCTCGCGTGGGCTATCGCACTTCGAAGCGTTCGAAGAGTTCGAGGAAGCGGCCCGCGGGCAAGTTGGTGAAGTCCGGGACGCCGTCGCGGTCTTCGTCGGCGGGTACGAGTCGCACCTCGTAGACGCCCAGCGGAAGTTCGACGCCGTAGTCAAAGCCGTCGCCGCAGCGGATTTCGTGGGCGATTGGGTCGAGCGGCAGCGAACCGAAAACGGGCCGTACGTTGATGAACTCCACGGCGGCGAGGAGGTCACCCGCCTCGCACTCGCCTTCCGTGGGTAGGGCGCCGCCGACGCGCACCTGACCGCTCACGGTGCGCGTGCGAATGTCGACGGTTACGCTTGCCTCGCCGGTGATGGCGATCGTCTCACCGACCACTGGCGGAAGGTTGGAGCGTGGCGAGCTCCGCACGCCGAAGGCGTACGTGCCTGGAAATACGCTCGCCGTTGTTTCAAAATCGGCCCCGCAGGGGATGGCGAGGGACGTGACGTTCGGGGAGGGCAGCCCGCTGTAGACGGCGGCGGCGGCGGCGCCGTCGGGGTTATCGTTGCACTCGATTTCGACGGGCGACGCGCCATTCAGCGTGAAGCCCAACGAGACGTTGGCCAAGTTCGGCATGTCCAAGATCAAGTCGTCCGTATCGGCGTCGATATCCATGTCCACAAAGAAGTTCTGACCCGCCGTCTGCTCGGGAAGGGGACCACCTTGCAGTGGCCGCACGGTGAAGCGAGCCATCCCGCGCGGGAACGTGATCGGTCCGAAGCGGTAGTCGGGGCATCGAATGGGCGAGCTCCCAGGGCCGATCACGGTGCCGGCGTTGGTGTCGCACTCGCCCTCGGGTACGGCCCCAGCAACGCGTACGTGGCCGCTGACCGTCACGAGTTCGACGTTCAGGTCGAGCTCCACCGAGTCGCCGTCCGCCACCGTCAGCTCCGGGAAGCCCCGAAAGTTCACCCGCTCTTCGACGAACGACAGCCTCGTCTGCACCACCAGGGTGTAGGTGCCAGGCGCGATTGTGCGCTCAAAGGTGAAGTCGCCATCGCAGTCCAGGCGCGCATCGAAGTTCACGGCGTCGCTCAGAAAGATCACCCGGGCGCCTTCGCGTCCCGGCGAGCAGAGGTCCGTGGGCGTGGGTGGTGCGCCATCGATACGCACGCGCCCGCTCACCGTGGCTTCGGGAATACGCGTGTCGAAGAGAAGGTCGGCCGCACCGCTTACTTCGAAGTCCCGCGCGAGCACGTACGTTCCTTCGGGCAATCCGCGGTTTCGCGGCACCTCGAGACGAACCTCCGCATACGTACCGGGGAAGAGGCGCCCTTCGAACGCGTATTCAGCGCCGCAGGGAACGGTGATACTCCAATCGTCTCGGCTATCGCCGCCCGCATCGAAGATCAAGGTGCCCACACTGCCGACGCAATCGATCGGGTCTTCGCCGGGCTCGGGTTCGGGCACGTCCGACGGGGTTGCGCCTTCAGACTCGATGCGTCCCGTGATCGGAACCGTCACGACGTCGATGATCGCTTCGGGCCCGTCGATCTCCACGGTGGTTCGAAAGAGCGCCAGCGGCAGGTTGGTGGCGCTCGCCGACTGTCCACGCACGGTCGCCGTGTAGGTGCCCGGTTGAAGCACGAAGGGGCCTGCCGTGGCACCGCGACCGCAAAGGAGCGGCCCGCTTACGGCGCTTGGACCGCTGAAGCCGCTTAGGCCAAAGGTACCGATTCGGCGGTCGGGGTTGGAGCAGTCGACGTTGTCTTCAACGGGTTCGCCGTTGAAGAGCACGCGCACCGTTACGGAGAGGGTGTCGACGTCGAGGTCCACGTCGCCCGTGAAGGCGCAGACGCCACGCTCGGTGCATTCGCTTCCGCTAGGGCAGCTCTGCGCGCAGAGGGCGCCGCAGGCGTTGTCGACGCCGGCGCCGCCGCAGCTCAGCCACGGGTCGCCGCAATCGTCGCCGCAATCGAGGGTGGCGCCGCATCCGTCCTCGATGGCGCCGCACTCGGCCCCGAGCGAATCGCAGGTCGCCGGCAAACAGGGGCAGAGATCCGTGTCGAAGGAAAGGCAGTCTGGGCTGCAGGCGATGGGCCCGTCGGCAAAGCCCTCGTCGATGCAGGTCGAGGGAACGATCGTGCCGTCACAGACTTCGCCCCCGTCGAGCATGCCGTTGCCGCAGTTTTCGGGGATCTCGCAGGCGCTCACGTCGAAGTCCGTGCAGTCCGTGCTGCAGCCTAGGGTGCCGACGCCTGCACGAAGGGTTGTGCAGCTTGCGCCTCCCAGCTCGTCGCCGTCGCAGACTTCGTCCTCGTCGAGCATGCCGTTTCCACAGCTGCCGCCGCCGTCGATGGCAATGCTGCCGTCCGCGTCGGTACCCAGGTCGGTCTCCGGCGCGGCGTCGTCGCCGCAGCCGAGCAGGAGGGCGAGTGCAGCAAGCCAAATGGCGCGCCGGGCGCGAGAGTTGGCGGGATCGGTCAGCGGTCGTGAAGGCTGCATGTCTACGTACGGGGTGGGTCGCGTTGGGGATCGGTGCGGCTGCGAAGTTGCTTCAGCAGCTGTTGAAAATCGGCCGGCGGAGGCGCTTCGAAACGCATCATCTCGTCTCGATCGGGGTGCACAAAGCCGAGGCTGCGCGCGTGAAGCATGGGCCTGGGCGCATCGATCGTTCGCCGCCCGGCGCGCTCGTGGTCACGAATGTACACATGCTCGCCGACGAGCGGGTGGCCGGCTTCGGCGAGGTGAATGCGTATTTGATGCTGCCGGCCCGTTTCCAGCTTCAGCGTGAGGCGGCTCGCGCCGCGCAAGGGCTCGGCCTTGAGCACGTGCGTCCGGGACCAGCGCGCATCCTTCGGGCGCTTGCCGAGGGGCTTGCGAAAGACGCCCCAGGACCCGCGCAGGCCGTCGCCGCGGTTGGCGATCAAATAGCTTTCGTGGCTCGTGAGGGCGGCGTGCCCATGGGCGAGGGCTTCGTAGCGCCGTTCGATATCGTGGCTGCGGAAAAGCCCGGCGAGATGGCGTTTGGCCGCCAGGTTCCTCGCGAAGACCAGGATGCCGCTCGTGCCCTTGTCGAGTCGATGCACGATACCGAGCTGGGGATCGAAGCCCTTGCCCCGCCGGCGCAGGGCTGCGCGGAGCTTGTCGACAAGGGTGTCCCGCTCGTCGTCGTAGGGAACGGTGAGCTCCCCGGCCTCCTTGAACACGACAGCGACGCTGCGGTCTGCAAAGAGGATTCGCGCGTCGGGTAGCACGCCCCGGCGCTCGCGCGGCGCCGACTCGTTGGCCTCGACGGTCGCGCCCTCGGGAATCCGAAGGGCGGGGTCCCGCGTGATTTCACCGTTCACGCGCACCCGCCCACTGCGGCAAAGGTCTCGGGCGCGGTTCCAAGAGAGGCCCGTCAGCTCGCGAACGCGGGCCGCCAGCGTTGGCTCGCGTGGTCGTTCGATTTCGCGCGCTCGGCGGGGCTTTCGGCGGGACGTCACAAGAGCGAGTAGAGCATGACGCTCGCCCACGTGCCGCCTTTGTCGTCCCTGAAGGTGACGGGAGCGCCGGGGCGGCGGTATGCTCCGCGCCTTGACGGAGCTTCAGCAGTCGATGGAAATCATCCATCAGGGTCGGCACACGGACGTGTACCGCACCCGGCTCCCCGGCGGACGGCGCGTGGTGGCGAAGGCCCTGCGCGGTCCGCACCCCAGCGAGGACGTGCGCGCCGCCTTCGAACGGGAGATCGCACTCACGCGCCGAGTCGTCGGCGAGGGGGTGATCGACCTCGTCTCCGTCGACGAGGTTGCGGGCCTGCCGCGCATGTTCATCGAAGACTTCGGTGGCCACAGCCTGGCTATCGCCTTTCGCCACGCGCGGCCGGAAATCTCGTTGGTCCTCTCGATCGCCCGTGAGCTCGTGAAGGCCATGGGCGCCGTGCACCGGGTCGATGTGGTGCACAAGGACATCAATCCGTCCAACATCGTTTGGAATGCCCAGACCGGACGACTCGCGCTGATCGACTTCGGCATTTCGACCGAAACGGCGTCCGAGGAAGGCCCAAGCGCCGCCCAGCGGCTCGAGGGCACGCTGCGCTACCTGGCGCCGGAGCAGACGGGACGTCTCGCCGCGCGCATCGACCGACGCGCAGACTACTACGCCCTCGGCGCGACGCTCTACGAGCTCCTCGTCGGCGAGCCGCCGTTCGTGGAGGACGATTCGCTTTCCTTGCTTCACGCGCACCTCGCCAAAGTCCCCGTGGCGCCCCACGTGCGCGACGGGCGCATTCCACGTGCGCTCTCGGACGTCGTTCTAAAGCTTCTGCAGAAGCGTCCCGACGACCGCTACCAGAGCCTGGAGGGGCTCGATCACGATTTGGCACGCTGCGAAGCGATCGTAAGCGGACGCCAGTCTGACGACGGCTTCGTCGCCGGCGCGGCCGATGCGTCGCGTGACCTTACGTTGAGCCGCGAGCTCTACGGGCGCGACGAAGAAGTGCGCGTGCTCACGCGCGCCGCGCGGCGGGGCGAGGCATCGATGGTGCTCGTGAGCGGCAGCGGCGGCGTCGGCAAGACCCGCCTTATCGAAGGCATGTGGCGCCAGCTGGCGGGAAGCCGAATGGCCTTTGGCCGCGGCAAGTTCGAACAGTTCGCGCGCGGGCGCTCCCACTCTGCGTTGATCGACGGGCTCGAATCGCTCGGGCGCGATGTGCTTAGCGACGACGACTTTGATGAGATCCGACACGCCGTCGTCGAAGCGCTCGGTACGCAGGCCCGCGCGATCACCGAGCTCGTGCCCACCTTTGAAGCGATCCTCGGTCGAACGGCGCCCTTGAAGCCAGCGCCGCCGGAAGAAGCGGAGCGCCGCCTTCATCGCGCGCTCGTCGCATTCTTCGACGCGTTTTGTGCGCGCCGACCGCTGACGCTGATCCTGGACGATCTTCAGTGGGCCGATGGACCTTCGCTTCGCCTGCTCGAGGAACTCGCCAAGGGCGTCGGTCGCTTGGTGGTGGTGGGTACGTTCCGGCCCGAAGAGGTGGGCCCAGAGCACGGCCTCACGCGCATTTTGAGCCTCGAGTCGCCGCGCGTGCAGAAGATTGCGCTGCGGCCCCTAAAGGAAAAGGCGGCCTACGCGTTTGTCCACGACACCCTTCAGCCCACAAACCAAGATCCAGCGCCCTTGGTGCAGCTCGCGTTGCGCAAGACGCAGGGCAACCCTTTCTACTTAGGGCGCTTCCTTCATGCCCTGGAGCGAAACGGCGTGCTTCGCTTTCGCTACCCCCAAGGGTGGCGGTGGGATCTCGAAGGTGCCGAAGCGCTGCCAGCCAGCACGAACGTGGTCGAGTTCATGGTCGGGTCCCTCGAGGCCTTGCCGGCCCCGTGCCGAGACGCCCTGCAAGCGGCGGCGGTGGTCGGCGACCGATTTATGCTTTCGGACGTGGCGGCGCTGAGCGCGTCGGCCGAGTCCGACGTCCGGCGCGCGCTGCAGCCGGCCGTTCGCAGCGATCTCGTGGTGGCCCAGCGCGGCAGCGAGGGGGGCGGACTGCGTTTTGCGCACGACCGCATTCGCCAAGCAGCCGTCGCGTCGACGAACCCGGCCCGGAGCGCCGCCCTGCACGCGGCGATGGGCCGACGCCTTCGCGCGCGCTCGGGGGCTTCGCTCTTCGATGTCGTCCATCACTTCAACGCGGCCGGCGACGAGCTAAGCTCCACGGAGCGCCGCGCCCTTGCCGACCTTAACCTCGAGGCGGGCCGGGCCGCGCTTAGGGCTTCCGCCTTCGCGCCCGCCCTTCGCTTCTTCGAGTCGGGCCTGCGCTTCTTCGAGGCGGGCCCGCGTCCCTTCGACGGCGATGCGCACGACGTGGACGTGCTCCGGGCCCTTCGCTTTGGCGCCGCCGAAGCGGCGTACCTGGCCGGTGACGCGATTGGAGCGGAGTCGTCCATCGCCACGCTCCTCGCCGATGGAGCCCTTGAGCCGCTTGCGAAAGCGCGCGCCCTCCGCATCCGCATGCGCCTAGCCGTCAGCCAGGGTGAGCTTACTCGCGCCGTCGATTCGGGCGTGGAGGCCCTCGCGACGGTCGGCGTGTCGCTTCCCGCAAACCCGTCGAAGCTACGCGTGGCAGGCGAACTGGGACGCGCGCGGCTGGCGCTCGGTTTCGGTTCGCCGGCAGCGCGCCGGGACGATCCGATCATGCGCGATGCCACGCAGATCATGGCTATGGAGCTTCTCGCCGAGCTGGCGCCGCCGGCCTACATCGTTCGGCAGGAGCTCCTTCCCGTGCTGGGCTGCGCGATGGCGCGCATCGCCGCGGAGCACGGCGTCGGCTCGCTCGCGTCCTACGGCTACGCGCTCTACGCCCTCGTGCTCAGTGCGATCGGTGATTACGGCACGGCGTCGAAGTACGCGGAGCTTTCCGAAGCCTTGGGTGAACGCTTTCCCGACGACCGCATGATCGCGCGTCGCGCCCAGCTGCTTCAGGGTTTTGTGAACCACTGGACCCGTCCCGTACGTGACGGCCTGGGTCCGCTCGAGCGCGGCTTTGACGCCGGCGTCGACAGCGGCGACCTCGTGTGGGGCGCGTTCTGTGGCCAAATGCACATCGTGCTCAGTTTCTTGGGCGGCGAGCACCTGGACGCCGTCGCGACGGGTGCGGCCCGCTACACGAAGGCGTCGGAGAAGCTGCAGCAGTACCACGCGCTTGGCATGAACACGTCGTACCTCCGGGCAACCGAACATCTCCGCGGCCTGGGCGACGATACGGACCGCATTGCGCGGAGCGACGAGCTTCACGCGCTGCTGTCGTCGCAAACGAACAACACGGGCCTCTTCAACTTCTACCTCCTGCGCCTGATGCTGGCGGTGATCTTCGACGACGAGGGCGCCCTGGCCACGGCGCGAAAGGCGGCGCCTTACATCGATGCGGTTCCGGCTACGTACTGCATTCCGGTCTTCCTCGCCTTCGAAGTGTTCGCGGCTACGCGGCGGTGGCAGTCGCTCAGCGCTTCGGCGAGGGCCGGCGCAATGTCGAGGGCGCTCGTTGCGCAGGCGCGCCTGCACCGATTTGCCCGGCTCGCGCCCGCCAACCATCGCTCGCGCGCGGCGCTCGTCGACGCCGAGATCGCACGGGTGAGCGGCCGCCGAAGCGCCGCCCTCAGCGCGTACGACCGCGCCCTCGCCGCGGCGCGGGATGCGGGCCAGCGCCTCGATGCGGCTCTCGCCGGTGAGTTTGCGGCGTCCTTTCAACAGAACCAGGGCAACGGCCGCTTGGCGCGCGCGTACCTTGCGGATGCGGCCGCGGACTACGGCCGCTGGGGCGCGCGGCGCAAGGTGGAGTTGATGCGTCAGCGTCATCCATCGCTGGCGGGCGTGGTACGGGTGGCGACGCAAACGCAGACGTCGACGGCAACGCAAACGACCCGTCCGACGACGCAAACCTCCACCCGCACCGGCGGCGATGACATCGACGCGCTCGCCCTCGCGAAGGTGTCACGGGCGCTTTCCGAACACCTCGTGCTCGACGAGCTGGTCGATGCACTCGTGCGCATCACGCTCGAGATTAGCGGCGGCACGCGCGCGGTATTTATGGATCCGGACGGAGGTGTGCGTGCATCCGCCGCCACCCGCGACGAAGGTGCGCCGATTCCGGAGCGCATCGTGCAGTACGTGCGGCGTACGCAGCAGGATCTGCTGCTCGGCGATGCCTGCGAGCGCGGTCTCTTTCGGTCCGACCCCGCCATTGTGCAGCGCAAGCTTCGCTCCGTGCTTTGTGTGCCGGTCCAGCACCAAGGCGAGCTGCGTGCGATCCTTTACGTCGAGCAGGGCGAGCTACCGGACGCCTTTTCCGAGCGGCAGCTCGAGATGCTTCGACTGCTGACGGCTCAGGCGGCGATCAGCTTGGAGAACGCCCGCCTCTACACGAACCTCGAGCGAAGCCTTGAGGCGCAGGTGAAGCTGACGACGGCGCACGCGCGTTTTGTGCCGCACCAGTTCCTGCAGGCCCTTGAGCGCGACCGCATCACGGACGTAGCCTTGGGCGACCACGTGGAAAAGGAAATGTCGATTCTCTTCAGCGACATTCGTGGCTTCACGTCGATCGTGGAGAACCTCACGCCAGCTGAGAACATCGCCTTCATCAACGATTATCTGGCGCACATGGAGCCGGCGATCATCGACCACGGCGGATTTGTCGATAGCTATATCGGCGACGCGATCATGGC
>JBCCRV010000205.1:0-10626 GCA_039201085.1 Myxococcota bacterium
AAGCGCAGACGCGGCTCACCGCTGCGAACGAGCGCTTCGCGGCCGCCAGTTGCGCCTGCGATCTCGGCGTCTTCGAGACCGCCGAGATTTGCGAAAGCTTCGGTCGCAGCGACGAAGCCGACGCTTGCGCCGAGACCGCCTTTACGACCCACTTTGCGACCGTCGGCGGCTTCTTTACGTGCATTGCCGAGCTGAACGAAGACTTGGCCGACTGCTACGAAGCCGCGGAGGATTGCGATACAGCCGCCCTCGCGGCCTGCAACGACGCGGCCGAGGAGGCCGAGCGAGTGTGCCCGGCCGTGCCCGATGCGGAGGCCACCGAGTACCGCGGCACGCTTACCTCGTGCACCGTCGACAACGTTATTGGACCGGATGGAACGTGTCCGGACGCCTCTGACGCGTTGAGCACGACCGGTCCCGCCGTATTCACGGGATCGACCATCGCCGCCGGCAACGACCTCGCCGCACCTGCCGGCTGCATCACGGTGCGCGGCGGCGGCAATTCGCCGGATCGGGCCTTCCTTTGGTCCGCACCGTCTGCGGGGGAGTTTACGTTCGACACACTTGGTTCGAGCTTCGACACCGTTCTGTACCTGTTGGATGGATGCGAAGGCGATGAGTCCTTTGGATGCAACGATGACACGGGCACCCCGGGTGACTTCCGTTCGTCGCTGACCGCAACGCTTACGGAGGGCCAGGAGGTGCTGGTGGTCGTTGAGGGGTTCTCCTTCCGCGACGCCGGCGACTTCGTCGTGAATATCACGCCCGAGGACTCGTAGGCGCGCGCTCCGTCCAGTTTGAGCTCCGTCGAGTTTGGGCAGCTCAAGCTCAGCCCAGTTTGAGCTCGTCCCAGCGCTCGCTGCGGGACACTCCGCCGTCGCGGAACGGAGCTTCAGGCCCGGGGTGACTCGAGCCGTCTCGAGTCCGCCAACGGAGGCGTGTACCCTGTGTACATGCGCTGCCAAAACTGCCACGCCCTGCTGAGCACCGAAGACCTCCGCGGTGACGACTGCCCCTACTGCGGTATGGCGCTTCCGCACTCCGCGGACGCCGTCGCGAAGGCAAGGGTGGCGCGCGAGCTGATGGGCACTGTCGATAAGGACGGCGACGGCGTCCCTGACTTTTTGCCGAACGTGGCGCGGGCGCGCGGCGCCGTGAAAGGCGTCATTATCGGAACCGTCGTGCTCACGTTTCTGATTGGAGCGGGAACCATCGCCGCCGTGTATGGAAGCGGGGGCGACGTGGTATCGAGCGGGGGCGCTGGCGCAGACGTTGTGTTGATCGTGGACTCGTGTCCCATCGACGCGAACGGCGACGGCGTCGACGACTACGCGACCGTCGTACAGCGAAGCGGAGCGGCGCGCCGTTGGGGAATCCTCGACGGCGTCACCGGCGAGATCATCGCCCTCGGGTCGCGGGATGTTGAAGACCTCAATCGAGTGTTCTGCTTGGAAAACGGGTGGTTCGTAACGGGCGCTCCAGACTTTTCGATGGAGTTTGTGAACGCGCGCGCACCCGAGCCTCCCGTACGGGTACGCGGCGGCGATACGCTTCGCAGCGGCCGCGGCGGTGAAGGCTGCGCATGGTTTGAAACCACCGACGGAACGATCGGCGGCGTAACGCTTCCGGGTGGCGTCACCACCGCCTGCCAAGCCACACAAGCGGGTAGCGGTGAGGAAAACCAGATGGGCCTCACGGACGAGACGGCCCACTACGGAACGCCCAACGGAACGTTTACGATCCGAGCGCGGGAACGCGGCACGGAAGTGCTGACCGTTTCATACGGTGGCGGCCAGGGCGCTCCTTGGAGCCAGGAGCTACCCTACGAGAAGCCTACTTTTGGCACGACGATCGCGGCGACGGCCGATCGTGTCTTCGTCGTTGGTTCGCCGGTCGGCCAGGACGAAGCGCACCTCGTCGCCCTCGACGCGGCGACGGGCAGGCAGCTCTTCGATGTTCCCGTCGCGTACGAAGGGCCCGACGAGAGCTCGTTCATGCACGTCAGTGGTACGCAGGTCGTGGCCAGCATCGGCTGGAGCTTCTGCGCTTTTGAGGCTGCAACGGGCGAGTCGCGCTGGTGCATCGGGCCGTAGGACCACTCGACCACTTCGCGCCGGTCGTCGCTTCTTCGGCACTCTCGTCGCCGTGCTCCGGCTCCTCGAATGAGCTTGCTCGTCCCTCGATGCGCTCCCCTTGCGGCGCCCCATTGACGTTCGGCCGGGGGGACGCAGGAGCATGCCATGAGTGAAACGCTAACCGACCTCTGGGGCGAGCACGCGACCGTGTACGATCGCGTGTATGCACCCCTTACGGGGTACATTGCGCGGAGCCTCCTCGCGCTGACGGACGCGCGGCTTCCGGCGAGCGCACGCATGCTCGACATCGCTTGCGGGAGCGGCGCCCTTCTTCTTCCGGCGATCGAGCGCGTTCGCAGGCGCCGCCAAACCGGCGGGCAAGATTTTGTGATCGGTTGCGACTATTCGCCGGGCATGGTGGCCCTGGCTCAACGAAAGGTCGGCGTGGACGACGCGGTGTTTCGCTGCGAAGTGCAGAACGGCCAGGCGCTGAGCTACGAGGACGCGAGCTTCGACGCCGCCTACTCCTGCTTCGGCATCTTTCTCTTTGAGGACCGAAAGGCGGGCTGGCGTGAAGCCGCGCGTGTGCTGAAGCCCGGGGGACTCTTCGGCACCAGCACGTGGTTCGCGCCGGAGCACAACGAAATGTTTCGCGCCCAGTTTCAGCCGATCATGGAAGCCCTTCCGGAGCGACTCAAGAGCGGTCCGCCGCCCTCCGGCTGGCTCGAAGTTGCCGACGCCCAGCGCCTCCAGTCGGAGGTTGCAGAAGCCGGCTTTCGGTCCGTGGACGTTCGCACCTTTCAGACGCGCTTCGTGCTCCCCAGCATCGAGACCGCTTGGAACGCGGCACTCGACAACCCCGGAAGCGGTGTTCTGCTCAAGGAGTGCACCGCGTCGGAGCAAGAAGTGCTGAAGGAACGTTTTTTTGCGAGCCTCGAGCCGCACGCGGCGGGCCCCGATCGCGCCCTAATGCTCGAAGCCTCGTGCAACCTGCTCACAGCCGTTCGCGCGTAGCGAATGCACGGCGCGGATCGCAGACGCGGCTACGCGCGTAGAATCGCCTCGATGAGCTCCGCGTCGTAGGCGGCATGGGCGTTCAAGGCAGCGAGCGTCGCCCGTACCGAGTCACGGCCTACGGCGGCGACAAACGCCCGCGCCCGCGCCAGCGGGAAGGGATCGTGGCCCGGCGCGTCACGGGGCTCGGGCGAACGCTCCAACCACGCGGTGACCGCATCGGCGAAGCGTTCGAGGGCTCGCTCCTTCGTTCCGGCCGCCAAGTAGACCCAGCCTTCGAGCGGTCGATGGCGTTCGAACACGCCGCCGTCTTCCAGCTCCACCCTTGTCCACGCATGAAGGGGCACGCTTTCGGCGATGGGGTCGCGTCGCGAGGGCGGAAGCGAAGCCAAAAGCTCACGGGCGATATCCGGGATCCGCTGCGCTGGTGAGCCTCCGATCGCGCCCCTAAGGAGCGCGTCCCAGCGCTCGGGCAACGGTCCTGATCGGGCCAGCACCAGCAGCGCCACAAGCACACTGCTCTTGGGAGGACTCACGTCCAGCGCGGCGTCGACTTGGCCCGTCAACTCGTCGCGGTGGGTCCCGGCGTTAGAGCAGCACGCCGCAGAAGATGTCTTCGTAGATCGTGAGGTTGTTGGCTTCGCGGCATTCGAACGTCTCTTCGCCATCGTCGGCGACGACCCAAACATCGACGCCCGGCGACTCCGTGGGTGCGTCGGCCCATGGGCATGTCACGGGCTCGCATTCACCCGGCGCGAGGTTGGTGCTCGTTCTCACTTCGCAGATGGCCGTGCCGCCGTCGTCCGGGTCGCCGACGTAGAATCCGACGGCCACACCAAAACCGACGTCGTCTGTGCCGCGGTTGCAAACCACGGCGTTGATTTCGGCGCCGCCTGGACCACAGTTTAGCGCGTCGGCGCGCGACGTGATGTCCGGCGACGCTCCGGGAACGGCGTCGCCCTGCACATTTTGGCGGAAGTTGTTGAGTCCGTCGTCACGCCAGTTGAGGGCCGCTTCAGAGGTGCGCGGGATCTCGCCGTCGTCGCCGACGTTGGTCACGTAGTATGCGTGCTGATTCCAAATCGGCCGCGAACGCACCCAGCGGTCGGCGGCGTCGCGGTACACGCGAATGCCAAGGGTGCCGACGGGACGGGAGGCTTGGCAGGTGTTGCCCGTTCCCGGCGTGCCCGCGGGCGGCGCTTCGCACACGAAAGCCGCCCGGTCGCAACCGATGCCTGCGCAGCATTCGGTGTCCATCGTGCAGCGACAAAATCCCTCGTCGCAGCTTCCGCTTAGGCAGTTCTCGTTGTCCGAGCAGCGAATGCCAGGAAAGAGAGGATCGGTTTGCCGGGGGCCAAGGCCGAAGCCGCTGCAGTCCCGGCCACTGTCCGCCGAGCCGCAGTTGTAGTTGTCGCCGATGACGATCTCGGCGTTGAAATCACCGTCGAGGTCCGCAATGACCGGGTTTTCGTTCCACGTGCAGGAGCTTCGCGCCTGGCTGAAGAGCACGTCACCGGTCTCGCCGTCGTACACCCGGATGAAGCACTCGTCGCCGTAGACCGCTTCGGCCCGACCGTCGCCCTCGAAATCGAAAATGCTCGAGCCGGTCACGTTGCTGCTCGCGTCCTGTGAACGCTGAGACCAGAGCAATCCATCCGTCGTTCCCGAAGCGCATGCACCGATTGGAACGTCGCTGCAGTCGAGGTCGAAGACGGTGTAAGCGTTCGCACCAGCGCTCGCGAACTCCGGTCGGCCGTCGCCGTCGAAGTCGCCGATGGTGGGCGGTCCGCCGGCACCCAAGCCGGGTAGCGTGACGGGGCCAAAGACGGTCGTGCCGTCCAGTGTTTGCACGCGAGCGGCACCGTTGGTGATAACGGCCACTTCGGGCGTTTCTGCCGGCCACGCGTTGGCGCCCGGGAAGTCGCCGAAGTCTGCAACCGCGATGTGCCCGGCTTCGGTTGTCATCGTGACGTAGCGTTCTGCCGTCCACTGCCGCGCTTCGCGATCCCACTGCCAGACGCCGTCGCCGGCGACGAACTCGACGTCACCGTCTGAATCCACGTCCGTCACGACGGGGAAGATACCGGTTCGGTACGTCCGCAAACCGAGGGAGGCGGCGTCGATGACAACGCCTTCGTTGGAGAGCACGATGCCACCGCGCAGCACCTCCGGTGTACCGTCATCATCGAGGTCGACGATGGTCGGACCGGCCCAGCCAGAGCCGCTGACGGTGTAGGGGGTGGTCCCGTCCGTGGTCGAGCGCCACAAAACCGTCCACGCAGCGCTCGCCTCGTCGTACGTGAACGCGACAAGGCCTCCGCCACCTTGGTTGGCGACGATCTCGGCGCGACCGTCTCCATCTAGATCGCCGATGGCGGGTGGCGAGCTGTGCGAGGTTAGTTGCAGCGACCCTAGTTCCGCCTGCTGCTCGCACGTGCGCCCATCGAGGATGCGAATCACACCGGTCGGCAGCTCGGTGCTGCCATCCACGCCGTCGTCGAAGACAGCGACGATCGAAGGGCGCCGTGGATCGTCCGGCGCTCGGTCGATGGCGAAGTCGACGACCATCGGCGTGGAAAGCACGTGCAGATGTGCGGGAAAGGCGTCGCCTTCCGGGGCCTCGCGAAACTCGCATTGGACGGTCGGTGCAAACGCACCCGCAACCGCGAGGCGCGTGCACTCGGGGTCTCGATCGTTGCCCGGCGGTACGCCCCACGGAACGCAGCGCATCGTGCCCGGATCGCAGTAGTCATCGCCGCTGCAGTCGTCGCTGGTTGCGCAGGGGCCGCGGTCGGCGCCGCAGGCGATGCCGTCGACGCACACTTCCCCTTCGCCGCAGCATGCGTCGCCGCAGGCGCTTTCGCAGCCATCTGCGTCCCCGCCGGCGTCCATGTCCGGAACCGTCGCTCCGTCCAGCTCGCCCCCATCGGGCATCGGAACGGTCGCTATGCACGCGTTGTCCACGCAGACCTCGTTGGGCGCGCACTCCGCGCGGGTCGTGCACACGCGCCCAGGCGACGGGTCCGAACCGCAGTCGCAGCCAGGAAGCACAAGACTCGCCCCGACGAGACCGCCAAGCAAAGCCGTGCGAAGCGCGCGAAAAAAACGACGGGTCGTGGTCCCTCGGAAGGGGCCGAAGGCATTCATGAAAGACACAGCCGAAGGGTACACCGACTGTGAGCACATCGCTGGGCGTCCTTGATGCTCTACCGCGGGCCCGAGGAGCACACGAACCCACCTTTCGCGGGCCCGTTGGAAGCAAGGGAGGCGCCAGGCCCCTAAAGCGGTAGCGCGGTCTGGCTACGGTGACGTTGCCACGCGTCGGGCGGCGTTCGTCATGCCCCGAAGGGCCTTGTCGCCGTCGCGCCAATCGCTGAGCTGTACCTGTGGGTAGGTGGGCGTAAGGTAGTTGCCTTCGCGTACACGCTGCAGGCTCGTGGCGCCGTCGGTCACGACCGGAAGGTGCTGGAAGGACGTCGCTGCGTAGTACATCCGGTAGTGGAAGAAGTTCTTTTGAACGATGCAGTCCGCTTTGCGCGGGTCAAGGCCGAGATCGCGCCAATAGCTCGGATGAATCGGCAGGGGCGCGCCGTCGCTGATCACCACATGGGTCCGGCCGATATCAAGCCGCACCATCCGACCGAAGCTGTTCGTGTGCCGTGCCTGAACGATGGCGTTCACCGCTACAGGGGGCATGTTGTAGCCAGGCGAACCGGTGATCGTCAGCGTCCGCTCCGCACCCGCCGGAACGTCCCAAACGGCTTCCAAGACTTCTGGATCGTGAATCGGAATGAACGTGCGAAGGCCGCGGTCGTCCTCGCTGAGCGCCTTCAGAATGTGCGTATTCCCCCCGGGCGCACCCGCGCCCACGATGTCGTCGGTGTCGACGAGCGTGATCGGACCGAGTTTGCGCCAGCGCGAGTCCCGCGCGCGGTCGAGCGCCTGTTCGACCGGATAGAGCGGGGGAAGGTCAACGGTCCGCTGCGCCCAAGCGCGATCCGCCAAGTCGTTCGCCAGCTTGTCGGCGAGCGCGGCGTCGCCGTCGGTGCACACGTGAACGCCCCAGCCCAGGTCGGGCGCGGACGTGAAGGGGTGCACCATGAAGAGGCTGGCCGAGAGCACCCGCTCGTCGCGTTCGAGGCGGCGCATGTAGCGAAAGACCTGCCGCATCGGATTGAGAAAGTCGATGGTGACTCCGCCGCCGAGCACCATGGGCAGTTTGCGCCACGCATGCACGGGGGTGCACTGGCCGCGAAGGGTGCGAATCAGCCGGTTACCGGCGCGCCAGCCCGTGGGTGCTAGATCCCAATGGGGGTTTGTTCGGTAACCGATCAGTACGTCCGCATGCTCGACAAGACCCGCCGAAAGGTTCGCGTGCAGGTCGTAACTCACGGCAAGCTTTGCCGACGGGCCGATTCGCTCCCGGACCGTGCGCAGAATGAACGCTTCGGGCGCTTCCCCGAGGTCGTCGACCTCCATCGAACCGTGAAGCGCCAAGTAGACTCCGTCTAGCTCGCCGGCCGCTTCGACGCGATCGAGCAGCCTCGCGAGCAGTTCGTTGAAACAAGCGCGGGTTAGCGGACCGCTCGGAACGGTCATGAGCGAAATGAGCGGAACCGTTTCCACATTCCCTGCTGCGCGCGCGGCCTGAACGAAGCCCGTGAGCTCGGCGTGAGGAAAGAAGCTCTGGAGCTCCTCGCCCCGAAGCATGCAGCGCTCGCCAAGCTCGGCGCCTTCGGGCATGCCAAAGCGTTCAAAGACGTCGACGCCCGTGCGCAGCGGGCTGTAGGCGCATGCCTCATGAAAGAAGCGTCCATACGCGATGCGAAGCGGACGTCCGCCCCGACCGAGCTTGCGCGTCAGGCCACCGAAGAGGCTGCTCATGAGCACCGATCCCAGCGCAGTTTCATTGCGCGCAGCGCCGGTGGAGAATTCTGAACGCGCATCGTTGGATCCTTGGTTTGAAGCGGAAGCAGGCCTTCTTGGGCGCCGGCCGCCATGCGCAAGCCCTCTTGGGGGGCAGTGGTCAATCGCGGAGTGATAAACGCCGTCAGCATACGTGGTGGTCCTGCAAGCTGCTTGCGTTATTGCTCGTGGACTCTCAGTCTGGAGATTTATGAGCGTTTTTCGCAACGAATCACCCGTGCGAAGGAAGCGGCTGGGAACACTGTATGCGCTTTTTGCACTGAGTGCACTTTTCAATGGGATCGGATGTGGGTCCGAGGCCTCAACGCGTCGCATCGTTGAAGCCGGTGTTGGCGAAGCCGCCGTCGATGCGCCCGCCGACGGGCCCGATGGCCGCGTTGCGGAGGATGCGCGGACGCAGGATGCGTCACCCGAGCTTTCGGCGGTCGACGACGGGTTCGACGAGTGCATCGAAACCGTCGTCACGACCCAAAAGCCCCGTGTCGATCTCATCATCGGCCTCGACCTCTCGGGCAGCGTGATCGGCGGGCCCGAGCTTCAAAGCATCAGCGACGCGATGAACGCGCTCACCCTGGCCGTGGACGGCAGCGGCGTGGACGTCCAGGTCACACTCATCGCCTTCGCGTGCCGCTTCAGCTTTTGTCCGTGCATTCGGCCGCCGCTCGGACGGGACGGGGCCACCTGCGACGACGACGACCTCGATTCGAACCCACCAGCCTTCTACCGCGTCAGTCGGGACGTGACGGAAGACGTGCTCTCCTGGATCGTGTTCGAATACGACACCTACAGCGAATGGCTCCGGGACGATGCCACGCCCGTCTTTCTCGTCTTTTCCGACGACGATCCTCAGCCGCGGGACTTCGAGGACGCGATTCTCAGCGCCGATTCGTTCGAGAGTGCCCTCTTCGAACGCGACCCGGCGCGCTTCGGATCCGCGGTGGACCGCCGGTACATCTTCAACTCGGTCGTCGGCACCGCACCGGGCACGTTTGGTCCGTCCTTTGAGCGCTGCGAGGACGCAACGACCCTCGGCGGTGAGTACCAAGAGCTGAGCCGGCGTTCGAATGGTTTTGTGTCGTCGATCTGCAGTCCAACGCCATCGACGATGCTGGATGCAATTGCAAACGGTCTCGTAGGCCGCCTCGCTTGCCAGGTCGACACCGCGGAGGCAGATCTCGAGGGCGTCACCGTCGATCGCAGCCGTGTTCGCTTGCTCTACACGCCCGGCGACGGATCGGAGCAGCGTCCGATCGAACAAGTTGCCGGTCTCGCAGACTGCACCGGACGTCCTGACGAGTTCTACGCCGAAGGCACGAGCGCCGTGCTTTGCCCGAGCAGCTGCGATGCCATTCGGGACGACAGCGCGGGTGAGCTTTCGCTCGCCTTTGGCTGCGCGCCCCCGCTGATCTGACCAGGCGTTGCCGCCATGGGACTCGGCCCTACGCTGTTCGCGATGGAAAACGTCTCGAGTCCCGCAGCGCGCCACATTGCCGGCACAGGATTTCGCTTCGATACCCGCTACACGAAGCTGCCTTCGGTGTTCTTTCACCAGGGCCACCCGGGGCCGGCGTCGCAGCCTTCCGTCGTCCAGTTCAACCAAGGCCTTGCCGAGTCGCTCGGCCTTTCCGCGGGCGGTCTCTCGGCGGATGGTCGGGCGGTCCTGTTTTCCGGCCAAGCCTTTGCCGAAGGTTCGGTTCCCTATTCGCAGGCCTATGCGGGTCATCAGTTCGGCGGCTTTGCCATCTTGGGTGACGGACGGGCGCATGTGCTCGGCGAACACGTAGCGCCCGACGGACAGCGGATGGATATCCAGCTCAAGGGTTCGGGACGAACGCCCTATTCGCGGGGCGGCGACGGCCGGGCCACGCTCGGGCCGATGCTTCGCGAGTACGTGATCAGCGAAGCGATGGCGGCGCTGCGCATTCCCACGACGCGAAGCCTCGCCGTCGTCACGACGGGCGATCCGGTCATGCGCGAGCGGCCGCTGCCCGGCGCGATACTCACGCGCGTAGCGTCGAGTCATTTGCGCGTCGGCACCTTTGAGTTCGCCGCGTCGCGCCGTTCGCCGGAGCTGCTGAAGGCGCTCCTCGACTACGCCATCGAACGGCATGACCCGGAGCTTGCGGACGCGCCCAACCCGGCGCTCGCCCTGTGGGATGCGGTCACCAAGCGGCACGCGGCGCTCGTCGCCGATTGGATGCGGGTCGGCTTCATTCACGGCGTGATGAATACAGACAACGCCACCATCTCCGGCGAAACCATCGACTACGGTCCGTGCGCATTTCTCGACCGCTACTCCAAGGGCCGCGTCTTCAGCTCGATCGATGAAGGCGGGCGCTACGCCTTCGGCAACCAGCCGTGGATCACCCGCTGGAACATGGCGCGCTTTGCTGAAGCACTCCTTCCGCTCATTGACCCTAATCCCGACGCAGCCGTGGCGAAGGCGCAGGAGCGCATTGACGCGTCCGAAGCGTGGATTGGCGACGCCTTCACCACGATGATGCGGCAGAAGCTCGGCCTTCCCGGCGAGCAGAACGACGACCTCACCCTCGCGACCGATCTGCTCACGATGATGGAGCAAGCGTCGTCCGACTATACTGACACCTTTCGG
>JBCCRV010000206.1:0-10624 GCA_039201085.1 Myxococcota bacterium
CCCCACCACACCTGGATCGATCGCGCTTGGCCCAGCTTGCGATCCTCGTCGTAGTTGACCAGGAGCACCGAGCGGTCGAGGTGCGAGAGGTTTCGGCACATCTGAAAGTACGCGTCGAGTCGGTCGCGCTTGCGCGGCCATCCGGCAAGGACGCAGTTGCTCTCGAAGTTGCCCATGCCGTAGCTCTGCGCGACCTGCACGGCGCCTTCGTACACGTCGTCAACGATATCGACGCGGTAGAACACGTGCGGGAAGAGCGCGGTCATGCGCTCTTCAAAGGCGCCGAAGAGTCGTTTGCGCTCTTCGGCGAGTTCTTCCACGGCGCCGCGCAATAGGTGAAAGTAGGTCACGATCCCGCGGTTCTGCACGATCGCGCTACCCAGGTGCAGCAGGTGCGGACGCTTGTTCGGATCGCCGCCGGCGATGACAAGGTTGGGGCGCCAGTTTTGCGGGTGGTACTCGGCACGCCGAAGGCGCTGAAGGGCGTAGCGCACAAGCGCCGACCAGATGCCGTGGCGTGAGTCGCCCCAGGTGGTGCCGAGGTCACGCCGAGAAGCAACGACAAAGATGAGCGCGCAGAAGAGCGTGGCCGCGAACATCGCCGGGAGGTTGATGATGCTCATCACATAAAAGCACGCGGCGGCGCCCGCCAAGCTCACCACTGCGGGCGTGCGAAAGCTTGGCCGGTAGCTTGGGCTATCGGCCCACTTCTGAAGGCCGCAGGCGAGGTTTGTAAAGCCGTATGTCGCGAGGAAGAACATCGTCAGCACCGGCGCGATCGCATCGAGGCTTCCGAGGAAGATGCCGGCCTGTGCGAGGCAAAAGGTGAGGGCCATGCCGATGCGTGGTTCATTGTTTGGGCCGCTGCCGCGCGAGAGAAGGCGTGGTGCCAAACCGTCCATGGCGAGGGCCTGAAGGGTGCGCGGCGCTGTAAGAATGCTGCCGAGCGCGCTTGAAAGGGTGGCGCCCCAGACGCCCAGGTAGATCAGCTCGGGCCAGCGCGCGAGGGACCAGACCACGTTCGGATCGGTGGCGAGTCGGTCGTTGTCGAAGTTGAGCGAGAGCCAGACCGGAAAGGCGATGTACACCAGCATGCCGACGCCGATCGCGCAGAGCGTTCCCAAGGGAAGGGAGCGCCGGGCGTCCTTGAGGTCGCCGCTCATGCTCACGCCGGCCATGATCCCTGTCACGGCGGGAAAGAAAATGGCAAAGAGCGCGTTGAAGGACTCACCGTCTTCGTTGAACCAGACGATCTCCTGGGGAAAGTCCGGCGCCGTGCCGGTGAAGAAGCTGATCAGCGAGAGCACGATCGCCCCCATCACGACGTACTGCACCTTCAGTGCTAGGTCCGCGCTCTTCATCGAGAGCATCGTCAGCAGGATGTTGACGCCCGTGCTGATGAATACGGGGTCAAAGATGCCGCGCCAGTCTTCGGGGATCAGCGGCATGAGCGCGTCCGTAAAGCCGACGATGTAGAACGTGACGCTGAGGCCTTGCGCAAAGAACAACGGAATGCCAATCGCCGCGCCGGCAGGGGCGCCGAGGCTTCGGCTGATCATGTAGTAGGCGCCGCCCGCGCCGACCGTTCGGTTGGTGGCAATGCTCGCGACGCTGAGGCCCGTGGCGAAGGAGATCAGGTGGGCGATCACCACGATCAGAAGCATGCGGCCGAGCCCGGCTTCGCCCGTCACGCGGCCGACGAGGAGGTACATGACGACGCCGAGAATCGTCAGAATGCTTGGCGTGAAGACGCCGGCAAACGTTCCGAAACGCCCCTCGGAGCCCTGGCCCGCCGCCTCGACCGGCTGCTGCTCCACTAGGCGATGGCTCCCAAAAAGGCCTTCGGTCCGTGCGTGCACGGGCGGTCTGGTCGAGCCATTCCCCCGGTCTGGCACGCGTGCTCCGTGACGCAAGGCCCCGGCGGACGGGTGGGAGAAGGTGCGCGAATGCGGAAACGGTTGACGGCGGCAGGTCTCAGGCGATTGACTACGCTCGCTGCGGCCTTCCGCCGGCGCCTCACCAGGAAAGACGACAAAGCATGAGCGACATCATCCTTGGGCCCGATATCTTCGTGAACGCGTCCGTGGCGCTGGGTTCGCCGCCCGAGCACGTCGTGCGGCGCATACTTGTGCCCGGCGCTCAGGTGAAGTCGAGCCAGTGGATCCTCGATCGGGTGGAGGGGATGCTCTCCAACATCGAGGCCTTCAAAAAGGAAGCCGTTCAGCAGCAGATGACGACGATTCGCACCTTCGTCGATTTGGTGGACGACGACGAGCATGATGCGTCCGACTGGAAGGGCGCGCTGGTCGCAGCGGCGAAGGCCGCGCGCCTTTCGCGTGTCGTCACGGACCATCCGGATCTCGCGGACGTGACGGAGGTCGAGGGCGTCGAGTTTGTGTCGAGCGACGCCTGGCTCGTGGAAGTGACCACGCCGCCGCCGCCGCCGGGCAGCTGAGTCGCCGCCCCACCATGCCGACGGTCTTTGGGCAAAGTGCGTGGCGCGGCGTGCACGGTGCATGCGCGTGGCGCCTTTGCAAGTGGCCGTCGTACGGTCTCGTCGCGCTGCTGCTTACGGGTGCGTGCGCGGGACCGCGCGGTGCGGTCCGTCAGGCGCTCTACGCGCGTGACTACGTCCGGGCGCTGGCGGCATACGATGAACTCGCCGAGATCGAAGGCCATGACGACGTCGTGCTTGGCGACGTCGCCCGCCTTTATTTGACCGGCGAAGTGCGCGCCGACGAAGCACGCAGTCGAGCCGCGGTGCTTCAGCTGCGCATGCTGGGACGGCCCGGCCAGGCCGCGCTTCGCCGGGCCGTCGAGGAGGAGTTTCCCGGCATCGGACGGGCGCTGGCCCTAAAGGCGCTCGTCGATCTCGGCGACGAGAGCTACGTCGATGCGCTGCGAGCCTACGTCGAAGCCAGCGAGCCTGCGCTGCGCGCGCTCGGTTTGTCGGCCCTGTCGAGCAACGACCGTGCGCTCGCGCGTTTCGTGGAGGACGACGCCCCCGAAGTGCGACGGGCGGCGGCGCTCCGCTACGGCGACGGCCGGGACGAGGACGCGCTTCCTCGCCTCTTGGCGCTCGCGCGGGACGACCCATCGAGCCGCGTGCGCGAGGGCGCGACCCGCGTCCTTGGGTCCTTTGGCGAAGACGTCTCTGCTGCGCTCGTTCTGCGCTTGAGCGATCCGGATGCGGGCGTGCGCTTGGCCGCCGCGCGTTCGCTGCTTCGTGCCGATCCGGCGGCCGCCCGGCGGCTCCTTCCGAGTTGGCTTTCGTCACCGCCGACGCGCTCGTCGATCGAAGTGGCGCGCGTCGGAATCTTACGGAGTCAGCCTCGCGCGCCCCGTCGGGAAGCGGATTTCGGCACGCGCGAGCTGGTAGCGCAGGCGCCCTTTCTCGATGCGCCCCAACGGGACGAAGCGCGCGAGCATCTCTTTCGAGCACTCGAGGGGTCCGACGAAGCGCGCCGCATGCAGGCTGCGATTGCGCTCGTTAGTCTTCGGAGTTTTGAACGCGAGCGCATCGTGCGAATGGTCGCCGTGGAGGAGCACGACGCCGTGCGCTTCCAGCTTGCACGTGCGCTCGAAGACACCTTCGCGGACCAGGCGCACGAAGTAATGCGTGCGTTTCTAGATGGACCGGCGACGATGGTTCGTCTGCAGGCGGCGGCGACGCTTTCCGAGGAGGATGAAGAACGGGCCCTGGTTGTGTTGGAGGAAACACTCGCCGGCGACGGTCCGTCCGTGTTCCGTCAGGTCGCTGCGCGAGCCCTTGGCCGCCGCGGTCATCGCTACGCGGAGTTGCGCCGCTACCTGGACGACCGAGACCCGCTCGTGCGTATTCAGGCGGCGGGTGCGCTGGCGTCCGCGTCGAGCTTCCCCCGCCTCTGAGCCCTCGGGCGCCGGCTTAGGAGCGTTCGGTGAAGCGTTTGAGGCGAGGGCGAAGTCGCGCCAAGCTCGGGCATGCTCGCCATTCACGGCATGACCTTCGACGCCTTTCGCGCAGCGGCGCGCGAGCGCCTTGAGCGGGGGCACGGCCGCTGCCGTGAGGTGTACCGGGACGTCATGCTGCGCGGGCGGTTCGAGCCGGAGCGCCACGGCCTTGGCCCTCGGGCGTGCGAAGGCTGGCGATCGTCCTTTCATAGCCGACTGCCTGAACTCGTGCGCGTGGTCCAGGAGGAGGGACCGCGCGGCATCACGGCCAAGGCGGTGCTTCGCACCCACGACGGACTCGAGCTCGAGACCGTGCTGATTCCCATGGGTCGCGGGCGTTCGACGCTCTGCGTGTCGAGCCAAGTCGGCTGCAAGATGGGCTGCACCTTCTGCGAGACGGGTCGCATGGGGCTGCTCCGTAACCTGAGCTCGGCGGAGATCGTGGGGCAGCTGCTCGTCGCCCGGCACGTGCTTCGTTGGCCCGTACGCAGCCTGGTGTTCATGGGCATGGGCGAAGCGCTGGACAATTACGAGCAGGTCGTCACGGCGATACGCGTGCTCAACGATTCGAGCGGCCTGGCAATGGCGCAGGAGCGGCTGACGGTTTGCACCGTCGGTCGCGCCGACGGCATCGAGCGTCTTGCGGACGAAGAGTTTCGCCGCTTGAACCTAAGCGTTAGCCTGACCTCGGCGGACCAAGCGGTGCGAGCCTCGCTCATGCCCGTGGCGCGAAAGACGCCCCTTGAGCGGCTTCAGCAAAGCCTGGTGGCGTACCGGCCGCGAAAGAACTTCACGTTGGGTGTGAACTACTGCCTGCTTCCGGATATCAACGATTCGCGCGACGATGCGCGGGCTGTGGCCGAGTTTTGCGGGCCCCTCTCACGCGTCCTCGTGCATGTGATTCCGTACAACCCGGGCGGCGCACCCATCGCACGGGCGCCGACGGACGACGAGGTCGCGCGCTTCATCGAATGGCTTCGCGAAGAGGGTCTGCCCGTACGAAAGCGGGTGACAAAGGGCCGATCGGTGATGGCCGCCTGCGGCCAGCTTGGCAACGTCGAGCTGCGGGAACGACGCCGACTGCGCGTGCGCCGTTAGGCGCTCACGCGGCGCTTTGCCGCGATCTTCGGTGTGGCCCTTGACGGTTCGCGTCGGCCTCCGGCTCAAAGATCCGGCGCCGAATGCCGTTAGCTTTTGCCGTGGGCAACGAACCACATAGCGACCATACGGCGGTCGTAACGGCGGTGGCCGCCGATTACGTCTCGATGGCGACCTTCGTTTCGTGTTTGCCGGATTGGCTGCCGGTGCCCGTGGCCATCGTGGCTTCGGGAAACGCGGCCCAGCCGGGCGTCGTTCAGGCCCTGGCCAACGAAGCGCTGATGCCCGTGGTCGCCCTGGACCGGCCTCGCCACCTTGAGCCGGGCATCTGCTACGTGGGCCTAGCGGCGCGCGCGCCGGTGATCGGCGACGGTTTCGCATACCCGAGCGGTCATGTCGCGCGGGATGCTGGAACGACCGGCTTTTTACGGAGCGCGGCCCTTACTTACGGCGCGCGCACGCTGGCGGTCTTTCTTGAAGGCAGCCTGCCCCTGGCGGATGGCTTCGCGCGTCGCCTTGGCTGGGCGGGCGTACGCGTGTTTGCGCGTGCGCCCGACGACCACGTGCTCGTTCGAACGGGCGTGGTGCGCAACTACCATTCGACGGAGATTCTGTGCGAAGCCGTCGGCATCGCGTCGGCGCACCGGCTTTCGCTGCTCGCCGTTTAGTAGGCCGCAACACTCATTTCCCGCAGCATGGTCCCCTTGCACCGGGACGCCGCGCCCGTCGAACGGGCACGGGCAACGCCTTCGGCGTGGCAGGGGCACGACCTTCGGTCGGGCACGGGAGCACGCTGGGAAAAAGCGCGCCGAGGGCGCGTTTTCTCAGCGTGCTAGACCGGCTCGGCCTTTATTTGATTGCCTCGGATTCGTCGGTCGGGTCGAGATCAAGGCGCGAGGACGAAGGACGGCAGGCGCCTTTCAAGGACGAGAGAGCGCCGAGGTCGGCGGGAGCGGTGGGTCCGAGGCGATCAGATAAAGGTCAAACCGGTCTAGCGAAGGCGCTGAATGACGTGAAAGCCGAAGGGCGTTTCCACGACCTCACTGGTGGTGCCAACTTCGAGTGCAAAGGCTGCGCGCTCAAAGGAGGGCGCCATTTGCCCCCGGCCGAACTCTGGAAGCTGGCCGCCGGGTTCGGACCCGGGGCCCGACGGCTCGTCGCTGAACTCGCCGTGCAGGGCGATCCAATCGATGCCTTCGAGCACTTCGCCTCGGATCTGCGACGCAAGCTGGGCGGCCTCTTCGCGCGAGCGCGTCACGCCCGGCTGGGCGCGGCGCGCGCCATCGTAGGCGATGAGGATGTGGCGGGCCACGATCGAGCGAGGACCTGGAAGCGGGTCTGCGCGGCGCGTCAGCACCACAAAGCCCGCATCGGTGCGAATCGGTCGGCTCACTTCACCGACCCGTAGGGAAGCCGCGGCGGCGAAAATTGCGGGGTCGGCGGTTTCCTGGTCAATTCGCTGAACTCTGGGTGGAACGTCTCCGTACTGGCGGGCCACTTCGCCGAAGTTGCTGCCAGGCGCGCGGAGGAGCGCGCTGATCGTGCGGGCGCGTTCGCGGGCGTCTTCCTCGCTTCGTGTGATCGCCGAGAGTGCGCCCTCAGCCCCGGCCCAAAGCACCCGCAGCGTGCGCACCTCCATCAGCGAAGGCGTATCCGGCATCGAACCGAGGGGAGGAGCCAGCTGTTCAGCCTCCGGCGGCGGCGCACCCCCGCACGCAGAGAGAAGTGCGAGCGCTGCACAGAGGAAGATGGGCGGTGAAAGGCGGTTCATAGGGAACAAGCGCCCGCGGCGCCTGCGTTCCCTAGCAGGCCCGCGCAGGGGCGCTAGCGATCGATTTGAAGGAGCTGGGCGATGCGTCCCTGGTCGAAGCCTGTCAGCAGCGTGCCTCGGACGTCGATGACGGGAATGCCGCTCGGCTGGACGCCGGCGGCCCGGGCCTTAGCCTGCATCTCCTCACGCGCGCCCGGATCCTCTTCGATGTCGTGCTCCACAAAGGGAACGTCGTTCTGGCGGAAGTAGGCGGCAGCGGCGCGGCACGCGCCGCACCATGAAGCGCCGTAGAGTACGACGTCTTCACTGGGCGCCGGGGCGTCGAAGTCGACGCCGCCCGCTTCGTCGAGCAGGGCGTCAAAGGCCGAGCGCGCCATCGCCTGCACGGAGTATGTGCCGTCGGCGACCGGTTCGCGTAGGTCGGCCACCCAAACTTGGTTTGGATCGCGCTCGTCCGGCGCTTGGTCGAGGAGGTCGACGCGCACGTGTTGGCGCGAACCGTCGGGAACGTCCACCAGGGCCATGGCCACATGCGGACCTTCGTCGTCGTACCAGGTGTAGCTCTGCCCCGATTGACCGGCACGAACCACCGGTGCCGGTCTGCTCGGTGCTTCTGCGCTCCCTTCCTCGCACCCCAGGAAGAGGGCGCACGCAAGCGCGGGGACCAAGAGCCAGGGGTGCGAGCGAACCATCAGCGCAGAGGATAGTTCACCTCGGCTTCCACGCCAGCGGTCGGAGCCCGCCGTTTGCAGGCGCCGCTTGTGCTACCGCTCGCGGCGCCGGGTGTAGCGTGCGTTGAACTGGTCCAAGCGGCTTTGGCACCCGTCGCGCAGCTGCTGCACCTGCTCGACCGCCTCCTGACCGCGGGCGAGGGCGGCGATGGCCCGCTGGCCCGCCTCGCCGTCGCCTTCGGCGCGGGCATCGACGGCCTCGCGCGCTTCGACGGCCGACTCGTCCGCCACGAGCAGCGCGGCGTGCATGGGCGCGCATGCATCGCGCAGCTCAACGGCCCTTGGATCGCGCAGCGGCATGGCTTCGAAGGCCTCGATGCGGCGTCGTCGCTCGACCAAGTCGGGCGTGCCCAAACCGTCGATGCGGTCCAGCAGCAGGCGTGCCTCGTTGGCGGACGCGTCGCTGCCGCACGCGGCGGCGAGCAGCGCTAACGCGAGCAGGGGTTTCACGTGGGCTTCCGCCGCGTGCTGTTGCGGTCCTTGTCGCGGTAGCGCACGCGGATGGGCGTACCTTCGAAGCCGAAGCGCTCGCGGATTTGGTTCACCACGTAGCGCTGGTAGCTGAAGTGCACGTACTTCGGGTGGTTGGTCACCACGACAAACACCGGTGGGCGCGTTTGCGCCTGCGTCACGTAGTAAAGCCGGGGCGCCCGGTTCTTCTGCGTCGGCGGCGGATGCCGCTCGAGCACCTCTTCGAAGAAGCGGTTGACCTCCGACGTGGTGACGCGCTGGCGGTGTGAGGCGACGGCGCGCTCGGCGGCGGCGAGGAGGCGGTTGACGCCACGGCCCGTTTTGGCGCTCAGCGTGACGACCTTCGCCCAGGGCGCGAAGGCGAGGATCTCGCGAACGCGCTGCCGCGCCGCGCGCACCGCGTCGCCGTCCAGCCGGTCCGCCTTGTTTAAGCCAATCACGAGGGCGCAGCCTCGATCGACGGCCAGTCCGGCGATCTTCGCATCTTGTTCGCCGATGCCGGCTTCGCCGTCGATCATCAGCACGACGGCGTGGCTTCGCTCCATCGCGCGAATCGCGTCGTAGACGCTCAGCGCCTCCACGCCGTACTTTTTCACGCGCGCTTTGCGACGAATGCCCGCCGTGTCGATGAGCACGAAGCGGTGGCCGTCCTTCTCATAGAGCGTGTCTATGCTGTCGACGGTCGTACCCGGTCGGTGGTCGACAAGCTGGCGGTCTTCGCCCATCAATCGGTTGATCAGCGACGATTTTCCGGCGTTGGGGCGGCCGACGATAGCGATACGTGGAATGTTCAAGTCGGGCGCTTCGGGCGCAGCGCCCCCTTCGGGCAAGGCGTTTGCCAGCGCTTCCTCGAGGTCGCCGAGGCCGCGGCCGTGCAGCGCGGACACCGGAAAGAGGTGGTCGATGCCCAACTCGTAAAGGGAGACGCTGCCGAGGGAGCGCGCTTCCGAATCGGCCTTGTTGGCGATGAAGAGCACGGGCTTGTCTGCGCCTCGCAGCAGCTGCACGGCTTCACGGTCGGCGGGCATTGGGTCCACGGTGCCGTCGAAGACGCAGAGCACGACGTCGCACTCTTCGAGGGCAAGATGCACTTGGGACGCGATGCCTTCGCGCATCGGGTCGTCGCTCGTCGGATCGAAGCCGCCCGTGTCGATAAGTACATATTCCCGACCGAGGGCCCAGGCGTCCGCGTAGTGGCGGTCGCGCGTGACCCCGGCAACGTCTTCCACGATGGCCACCTTCTGGCGAGCCAGCTTGTTGAAGAGCGTGCTCTTGCCGACGTTCGGTCGACCCACGATGGCCACCATCGGGCGGCTGCCGGCGGCGCCCGCTGGCAACGGCTCGCGACGATGACGCCGTTTTGTGCGCTTCGACGCCATTAGCTGCGCTCCGCCGATCGTCGGCAAATTAGGGTCCGGGGGGTCATGAGAGCGGCGCAGCATAGTGCGCGCGGCGCAGAATGCACCCGCACAGACGTTTTAGACGTCTTCGCCGCCGGCGAGGGCTTTCGCTTTGCGGGCATCGGCGGTCCAGCCTTCGGCAACCTTGACGAAAAGGTCGAGGTGCACGCGCCGCTCGATGAAGCGCTCAATGCTCTGGCGGGCTTCGATGCCGATCTCTTTGATGCGGCTCCCGCGGCTGCCGATGACGATGCCTTTGTGGCTTGCCTTCTCCACGATGACGCTTGCCTGGATGCGCACCACTTTTCCGCCTTCATCAAAGCGGTCGATGACGACGGCGCAGCCGTACGGCACTTCCTGACGGGTGCGCCGGATCACGGCTTCGCGAATGAACTCGGACGCGAAAAAGCGCGTCGGGCGATCCGTGAGAAAGTCCTCGTCCTCGAAGAGCGGGCCCTCGGGCAGGTGCTGACGGAGCTCGGCGAGCAGCGCTTCAAAGGCCTTGTCCTTCGTGGCGCTGATGGGCACCACGGACGCAAAATCGTAGTGCTCCTGACAGTGGGCAAGGAGGGGCAGAAGGGCGCTCTTGTCGCGAACGCGGTCCACCTTGTTGATGGCCAGCACGATCGGTGCGTCCTTTCCAACCATCTCCAGGGCGAGCTGGTCGGCCGGCGCTAGCTCGGCGCTCTCTTTTGGCGCTTCCACCATGAAGAGCACCACGTCGGCGAGGGCCAGGCCCTCCTTGGCTTGGTCCACGAGCACGCGGTGCAGCGCCGACTTGGGGCGGGCCAGGCCAGGCGTGTCCACGAAGGCGATTTGGGTCTGCTCATCGGCGTAAACGCCGAGCACGGCGGAGCGGGTGGTGCCCGGGCGGGGCGTCGCAATAACGAGCTTCTGGCGGAGCACGCGATTTAGGAACGTCGACTTTCCAACGTTCGGCCGGCCCGCGATGGCGCAGCGTCCCGCGCGCATCGTTCCGCTCGCTTCTTCCATGCGGGCGAGACTGACCCACATCCCGCGTAAAGGCGAGGCCGTGTTGCCAAACTCACACCAACCGACATTCCATCCATTTCACGCACGGCTTTCGCCGTCCCCTCACGTTGAAAGCCAGCTGAGATTCCTGCCGCTCGTGAACGCAAAATCGCACGCAATCTGCATGCAGGGTCGGGTGATGTGAATTTCGCAACGCGGCCGAGTGCGGGCTTGACGGGGGCGGGGGGGTC